>NZ_JBNMHC010000071.1:0-8060 GCF_050872565.1 Butyricicoccus sp.
CTTGGTGTCAATCGGCTTCTCGCAGAATACATGCTTGCCAGCCTTTGCAGCGCGGATGATAAACTCAGCGTGTGTGCTGGTGGAAGAGCAAATAAATACCGCTTCGATAGACGGATCAGAGAAAATCTTTTCCGGATCATCGTAGCATTTTTCAATACCCATATCTGCTGCCCATGCACGGGTTGCATCGTTCATAAACGGATCTGCTACAGCATACAGCTCTGCTTCCGGAACGGAATGAGCCAGATTTTCACCATGCAGCTTGCCAATACGGCCTGCACCCAGAAGACCAATGCGTACCTTTTTCATAAGAAATCTCTCCTTCTCTTGTGGCTCTGTCGTCTATGCAGACGATAGATTTTTTGTCAAGCTATCGAAAAGAATATATTGCAAAATGCAATTTTATATTTTTCGTTTCGCCTGTTCTTTACTATGCTTTTATTATACGAGATTTTCAAAAAAATCGTTATCGGATTATTGTGCGAAAAGGCGGCGTATTTTCGAGATTTTCCAGACTTTTCTCATTTTTATTACAGATTATTGCGATTCCTTTTTGCACACTTCAAACAGACAAGAAATTTTCCGAACTTTTTTGTGCAATTTCTCGCTATTTTTACAGATACAGAGCAAAAAATCACTATTTAACCATGATTTTCCAAAAATTCGACCATTTATTTTTTTGTCAACTTGACTCATCTCGTGTCTTCGCAACAAGAATCTGATAATTCCCATCTCGTGCAGGATGTACATCCGTCTTATTTTCCTGATTTATACTTGTTTTTTCGCAAAAACCCAAAATATTCAGCATATTTTTTACTATTTTATTCAATATACAAGCAGGCATTTTCGCAAGATGTTGAAAGTTCTTCTAAACAGTCCGTGGTATACTATATAAAACGAGAGAAAGGAGTTGCGCTATGAATTCAGCTCATTTTTTATCTACCCATTTGCACAGTGATAAAATTCCGCAGTTTTGCGGCAGTCACTTGATTACAGAAGAACACAGCTGCAAGCACGCTGTGCTTCCCCATACACATGAAAATTTTCTCGAACTCTATTACGTATACAGCGGCGAAGGCCGATACATGGTCAACAACCGGTTTTACGATGTCAAAGCGGGAGACATTGTCATCTGCAACGCTGGCGTTCTGCACGGAGAAGATCCGAACGAATCGCGACGCAGCAAATCATATAGTGTTGCAATTTCCAATGTTTCGTTTTTAGGTCTTCCTGAAAATCAATTGTGCGATGCAGAGACAGAGCCGGTATTATCCTGCGGTATGCTGACACCGCAAATCGGTGAAATTTTCCATTTAATTTATCTCTTGTCCTACGATAAAAAGAATTTATATGAGACCTGCAACAGCTTAGCGCTTTCCCTTCTTCTATTGACGTATGAGATGCTGCTCAGCCGCAGCCGCCACGCGGCCATTCGTCCGCGTTCGTCCGCTTCTGCTACCGCTGACCGCATCCAGCAATATTTAGATTCTCACTATCGAGAGCCGATTACCTTAACGATTGTGAGCAAATCGCTGCACATCAATCCATATTATTTATCTCATGTATTTAAAAATGAATTTGATGTGCCGCCCATGCAATACGTAATGAAACGCAGAATCGGAGAGGCACAAACGCTCCTCGCAGACAGCAGTGCTTCTATCGGTGACATTGCAGATTACTTGGGATTCAGCAGCATTTGTCATTTGAATACCATGTTTAACAAATACGTAGGGATGCCACCCGGAAAATATCGGCAGTCCCGCAAAACCATGCAGGAATAAATAAAAAAACGCTGTCCATTCAAGCAGGTGGACAGCATTTTTTCATGCCAAAAGAAGAGAGACAGAATGCAGGCAGTGTCAATTGAGACACTGCCTGCAAACCGATTAAGAATGTATAGGAAATATTCAGAGAGACGCTTTTCGTGCAATCGCCTTTTCAGCTGCTGCAACAATATCTGCTGCCAGCAGATGATACTGTTCCATCAGATAGTCCTGTGGACCTACCTGACCAAACTGTTCCTGAATGCCGATTCGCTCCAGCGGAACCAAGCACTGATCGGTCAGTACATTGGACACAGCGGAACCCAATCCGCAGGAAACCTGATGATTTTCAGCCGTTACAATCGCACCGGTTTCCTTTGCCGCCTTGAGAATCAGCTCTACATCCAGCGGCTTCCACGTGTGCATATCAATGACACGAGCAGAAACGCCCTTTGCAGCGAGCTGCTCTTCCGCCTTGAGTGCCTCATCAACCAGAATGCCCGATGCAATAATGGTAACGTCGGTACCATCTCTCAAGGTGACACCCTTGCCAATTTCAAAATCTGAGCCGTCTGCATACACTGTGGTAAAGCCCTTGCGAATCAAACGCATGTAGCTCAGACCCGGAACCTTTGCCAGCTGCTTGGTCAGTGCATAGGTCTGTGCATAATCGCAGGAATCAATGACAATAGAATCCGGCACGGACATGTACAGTGCACAGTCCTCAAACGGCATATGTGTTGCGCCATTGAATGCGGCGCAGACACCAGGGTCAGAACCGATAACGTGTACCGGCAGCTTGGAATAACCAGCAGCCAAAAACGCCTGATCGAACATGCGGCGTGCAGCAAAGCATCCGAACGAGTGAATAAACACATCCAGACCGGTAGCAGCCATGCCAGCAGCTACGCCCATGGCATTCTGTTCGGCAATACCGGCATTAAACGTCTGTCCTGGAAAGGCTTTCAGCAACTTTCCGGTATTGATGCAGCCCATCAGGTCGCAGTCAATATGGATGAGATCTTTATTTGTTTCCATCATTTCCAGCATAGCAGAAACATAACCATCGCGGTTTGCGCGGCTGTCCTTTTCATGCTTTCCAATCAAAGTATAGCTCATTGGTTCGTTCCTCCTTACTGTTCTGCCCGAATGGCAGCAAGCTGTGCTTCCGATGCGGCAATTGCTTCATCCCACTGTTCCTTTGTCGGCTGGGAAGAATGTGCGCCGGACGGCTCTGCAAAGGTTGCGCCCTTGCCCTTGACGGTATTGAGAATCAAGCAGGTCGGCTGTCCCTTTACCGTATATGCTTCTGCAATGGCATCGGAAATCTGTTCTACATCGTTGCCGTCCTGCACATCAATGACATGCCAGCCAAACGCATCAAATTTTGCGCCGATACCCTTGCCATGGCTCATGACATCCGCTACAGCACCATCCAGCTGACGCTTGTTGTTATCGACAAGGCAAACCAGATTGTCCAGCTTGTAGTGTGCCGCAAACTGTGCTGCCTCCCAGATCTCGCCTTCATCGCATTCACCGTCACCGACAGCGACAAACACATGATTGGTGCGTCCCTTTACCTTGCTGCCCAGTGCTGCGCCGACAGCTTCACTCATGCCCTGACCCAGAGAGCCGGTCGTCAGATCCACGCCAATCGTCTTGCGGCGATCCGTGTGAGACGGAAAATCTGTACCCGGCTGGTTCAGCGTGTATGCGGATTCCATCGGATAATATCCCTTGAGTCCGAGCGTCGCGTACATAACCGGGCCGCCATGTCCCTTGGACAGTACAAACCAATCGCGGTCATCCCAACGCGGATTTTTCGGGTCAATCTTCATCACATCGCCGTACAGCACAGCCATAGCATCTGCCATAGACATCGAGCCGCCGACATGGCCAAAGCCGCGCGAACCGATGATCTTTAAGGTTTCCAGACGAATTTCCGCTGCAAACACACGCAGATCATGCAATTTTTGCTTGTTCATAGTGTTCTCCTGTCTTTGTCTTGAATTATTTGTCCAACTGTTCCTCATAAGCTTCGAGAATCATCTCTGCCAGCTTGACGGCACCCGTGCAGTCTGCCGCTGTAGCACTCTGCGATTGTTCTCCCGCCTGTACTTCATTGACAAACTGCTGCAGTTCCTGATAGTACGCTTCGCCCCAGCGGTCAAGATAATGGTCAATGCATTCATGCACTTCTCCCTGACCGGTGAACTGCGTCACTCGCGCTCTGCGCGGCGATTCACAGATGCGAAGAGTACCCTTTGTGCCGATAATTTCGCTCTCTACATGAGATCCGTGCGGCGCGGTGCGTCCGCAATAGAAAAAGGCTGCCGCGTTGTTGTCGAACTTGACGAGGGAAAATCCATTGTCTACATCATGATTCTTTGCAAAGCCATCAAATACATAGGCACCGCCGCAGGCAAATGCCTGTTTGGGTTCTGCGCCAAGCAGCCAGCGTGCCAAGTCATAATCATGCACGCCCATATCGACAAACCACTTGCCGTTGGCCTCTGCCCGCGCCACTTGCGCTTCACCCTGCCAGATTGGGTCTAAGCTGTAGCCGCGGAAGAAGATCGGTGCGCCAATCTCCCCTGCTTCAATTCGGCGTTTGGCATCTGCATACGATGCGTCAAACCGCCGCATAAATCCAACTGCAAATATTTTCCCGTTCTGTGCTGCCAAGCGTTCGATTTCTGCACATTCTGCCGCATTCATTCCTGTCGGCTTTTCAATAAAGATGTGCAGACCCTTCTCGACTGCCATGCGAACATGCTCCAAATGTACATTGGTTGGCGAAATAATCGCCACTGCATCCAACTGTGCTTTGTCCAGCATTTCTGCAAAATCCGTATAGGTTTCCGGTGTTTCCCAATCGCGCCGCACTTCATCCAGCTTGGACTGGGTGCGTGTGCACACAGCTACCAGCTGTGCATTCGGAATCCGGTACATCAAATTTTCTGCGTGAACCTTACCCAGCGATCCAAGACCGACCAAACCAACGCGAACCTTTTTCATATCTATCTCCTTTAGTCGATGCGAGCGATAGCCTTTGCCAGCTTCTTCTTCATCTCGATGTTGCCCTGACGAGCAATCATGATGCGCTGAGCCTGCGGAGAACCTGCGCCGTGCATGGACTCCGGCAGATAACCGACAGCTGCGGTACCCATCGTCATGTTTTCAATCAGGCGCAGTACACGCATACGATCTTCCGTCGGAACAGAAGCAACACCCTTCAGATACTTTTCGATGTAATCATGCGTCTCCGGATTGCGATAATCTGCCTCAGACGGCTGGGTTACCATCAAACCGCCAGCCAGATCCTGTGCCAGACGCGCAATATCATACGGGAAGCGGGTGACATTCTGCTTGCAGACGTTGGCCAGCAGCAAATCAATCAGATAGTTGCCAGACTTGGTTGGTGCACCCTGAGAGGAACATGCAATACCACAAGCATACAGAGTTTCGTTCAGATGCGTCATCTCGATGATCTTGTCCTTGACATGAGATGCCTTTGCGCAGCCTGCCATTTCAACTGCCAGCTGGGTAGCACCGATAAGTACATCGCCTACGCCAACCTTGCAGCCGCCGTAAGACTGACGATGATAGCCAGCGAAACGCTCTACCATCATGCCAGCGAATGCGGTTTCGCCGTTCAGGAAAATCATATCATTCGGAATAAATACACGGTCAAAAATAACCAGTACTTCATGTCCGCCATACTGCTTGTTGCCGACATCAATGTCATTGTATTCTTCGGTCTTACGGGTATCGCAGGACTGACGGCCCAGAATCAGCGTGATGCCTTCCGCATCTGTCGGGCAAGCAAACGAAACAGCATAATCTTCGTCGCCCTCACGCATCGAAATGGTCGGCATAACCAGAACATAGTGGCTGTTCAGATAACCGGTCTGATGTGCCTTTGCACCGGTAACATAAATACCGTCTGCTGTGCGCTCCACTACATGCAGGAACAGATCCGGATCAGCCTGCTTAGACGGAGACAGACCGCGGTCGCCTTTGACATCGGTCATCGCGCCGTCTACTGCCAAGTCTTCATCCTGAACCATCGTCCAGAACTTCTTAAAGTTCTCGTGATACTTGGTGCCACATGCTTCGTCGGTCTCATAGGTAGTAGAGTAAACAGCATTTGCTGCGTCCATACCTACACAGCGCTGGAAGCAAGCTGCCGTCTTCTGGCCAAGCAGACGCTGCATCTTTACCTTCTTAATCAGATCATCCGTAGACTGATGCAGATGGGTAAAGCGGTTTACCTTCTTACCGGTCAGATTAGAAGTTGCTGTCATCAAATCTTCGTACTGCGGATCTTCTGCCAGCTCATAGGTTGCTGCAAACGAATTCAGGGACGGACGAACAATCGGATCGTCTACCACATTTTCTACTCGCTTGCCGAAGCGGTACAGCTTCAGATGCAACTTGCGCAGAGATTCGATGTACTGTTCTTTGGTCATCATAATAAATTCCTTCTTTCTGCTCTTTACTATCGTATTTATGTTTTACACTTCCAGCGTTTCGCCGAAGCGCTTTGCATACTCTTCTGCCAGCTCTGCCCGGAACTTTGGATGAGCAATAGCAATCAGGCGTCTTGCACGTTCACGCAGTGTCTGTCCGCGCAGCTGTGCCACACCATATTCCGTTACGATATAGTTGACGTCACAGCGGCTTGTCGTAACCGGGCCGCCAGTGGTAATGGTCGTGACAATCTTAGATTCCGACTCGTCCTTTGTTGTGGAATGCAGGGCAATAATCGAACGGCCGCCTTTAGACAGGTTTGCGCCGCGCACAAAGTCCATCTGACCACCAATACCGGAAATCTGCCGCAGACCAATCGCTTCTGCACATACCTGACCCTGCAAGTCAACCTGTACGCAGGAGTTGATGGAAACCACGTTATCATTCTGCGAAATAATCGCCGGATTATTGCAGACATCAACCGGCATCATCTGAATCATCGGATTGTTGTTGACAAAATCATACAGCTTGCGAGAACCCATCAAGAAGGTAACACAGGCACGGCCGACATCGCGCTGCTTACACGAGCCATTGATCACGCCCTTTTCAAACAGCGGCAGTACGCCATCCGAGAACATCTCCGAGTGCAGACCCAGATTTTTCTTATCACCGAGGAAGGAACAAACCGCATCCGGCACGGCGCCGATACCAAGCTGGAGACAGTCGCCATCATGAACCAAGTCCGCAATATACTTGCCGATCTTCTTGTCCTCTTCCGTGATGCGCGGCGGCTTTGCCTCCGGCAGCGGCTCCCAAGACAGCAGGAAACCATCAATATCTGTGACATGAATAAAGCTCTCGCCAAAGGTTCGCGGCATATTTGGATTGACTTCTGCAATCACGGTCTTGGCGGACTTGGCAGCCTGCCAGCCGTAATCGCAAGACAAACCGATGGAAACATATCCGCGCTCATCCGGAGGCGAACAAGTAAATGCGAATACATCTACCGGCAATTCACCATTGCGGAACATATGCGGGACATCGGAAAAGAATGCCGGTGTATAATCTGCACGGTTTTCTGCAATCGCCTTACGAGCCGGACCGCCGACAAACAGTGCATTATGGCGAAAATGCTCTTCCATACCCGGCTGTAAATACTCACCGGAGCCGAGGTATACCATGTGAGCAACCTCTACGTTGTGGAACTTCTCTGCCATCTGCGCCATCGTGCGCTGGAAGATAATCGGCTCACCCACGGCATGACCAAATACCACGCGGTCGCCATCCTGAATAACGGATACAGCATCTTCCGGTTTCATCGTATGTTCTTTATAATACGTTCTCCAATCCATGCTTGATCTCTCCTTATTTTTACTGTATTTCCTGTTTTGTTTTTACCATTTCATTGGTTTTAGTCTATCATTTTAGCCAATTTTTTTCTTTCAATTTCTTGTTTTTTCATATTTCACACAAATGAACAGGTATTTTTATAGATCCTTGCTTTTCTTTTTCTCCATTTTCATGCCAGCCATTTAAATTTTTACGTATTCTTGCTTCGGCGCAGCGCATCGGCATCGCAAAAAAATCATCGTATTTCTCTTACATCCTGCGAAAGCCAATTTTTGCACGCCAAAAAGCCGCTGCTTTGCGCAAAGCAGCGGCTTTCCTTGTCCATATTTGTCCGTTTATAGTGGAAAAGAAAGAGCCAATGTTTCAAATTCCCGCAGTGCCTGCTGCTGGTCGATACTCTCCTCAGAGGTAAACCATCGGCGCAGCAGTGCTACAATGCCGCCGGAATAGAACGTTGCAATCACAGAAAAAGAC
>NZ_JBNMHC010000072.1:0-7999 GCF_050872565.1 Butyricicoccus sp.
CAATGTACAGCTGATTCCGGACGAAATCAAGGAATATCTGACACCGGAGCAGTACAAGCTGTACAAGCTGATTTGGAGCCGTTTTGTCGCATGTCAGATGGCGGATGCCATCATGGACACGGTGTCTGCGGATATTGTATCGGAGGGATATATTTTCCGCGCGAGCGGCTACAAAGTAGCATTTCCGGGCTTTACGGCGGTGTATGAGGAGTCGACAGACGATGCCAAGGCATCGGATACGACATCCGGCAAGCCGCTTCCGAATTTTGATGAAGGCGACAGCCTGCAGTGCAGCAAGCTGACACCGGCACAGCATTTCACGCAGCCGCCGGCACGATATACCGAAGCTTCGCTCATCAAGGCGATGGAAGAAAAGGGCATCGGCAGACCGTCGACGTATGCGCCGACGATCTCGACCATTCTGGAACGTGATTATGTGGCGAAGGAAGGCAGAAGCCTCAAGCCGACACCGCTGGGTGAGGGCGTTACCGAGCTGCTTGTCGATAAATTCAAGTCGATTTCCGATTTGGAATTTACCGCGCACATGGAAGAAGAGCTGGATGAAGTCGAAAACGGCAAGATCAGCTATGTGGAAGTCCTGCGCCGCTTCTATGACGGCTTTGAGGCGGCTCTTCAGCAGGCAGAAAAGGATCTGGAAGGTCAGCGCATCAAGATCAAAGATGAAGTGACGGATGAGATCTGCGAAAAGTGCGGCAAGCACATGGTCATCAAGTCCGGCAGATTCGGCAAGTTCTTGGCGTGCTCCGGCTATCCGGACTGCAAGAACACCAAGAACATCGCGATTAAGACCGGCGTCAACTGCCCGAAGTGCGGCGGCAATATCGTTGAGCTGAAATCCAAGCGCGGATTCCCGTTCTTGGGCTGTGATAATTATCCGGAGTGTACGTTTATGACATGGGATAAGGTCACGAAGAAGCAGTGTCCGGAGTGTGGCTCCACGCTGTTCCGTCATTATGACCGCGAGACCGGCGAAGCACATTTTGTATGCTACAAGGAAGGCTGCGACTACAAGGAATTCATCAGCAAGCGCACGCCGCGCAAGACCAAGGCACAAAAGGAAGCGGAGGCAAAGGCGGCAGCAGAGGCAGCTGGTGAGACCGTAGAAACCGCTGAGGCAGAGGAGAAGCCGAAGAAGAAAACGGCGGCAAAAAAGACCACTGCCAAGAAGACCACGAAAAAGACGGCGGCAAAGAAAACAACAACCAAAAAGACAACCAAGAAAACGACCAAGAAGGCTGCGGAGGACGGCGAGGAAGCGCCAAAGAAGCGCGTGACACGCAAGAAAAAGACCGAAGCCACGGAGGAATCAGTTGATGCATAACGCCATTGTGATCGGTGCAGGCCTGGCGGGCAGCGAAGCTGCTTGGCAGCTGGCACAGCGCGGGATTCATGTGGATCTGTATGAAATGAAGCCGGTAAAAATGACACCGGCACACCACAGCAGCGCCTTTGCGGAGCTTTGCTGCTCCAATTCGCTGCGCGGCGCGGAAATCTGCACAGCACCGGGCTTGCTCAAAGAAGAGCTGCGCCGTGCTGGCAGCTTGATTATTTCCTGTGCCGATGCCACCCGTGTAGAGGCGGGCGGCGCACTTGCTGTTGACCGAGAGGCATTTGCCAATCTGGTCACGGAAAAAGTAAAACATCATCCGAATATCACGGTGCATGAGGGCGAAGTGACGGAAATCCCCGCAGAGGGCAATGTCATTGTCGCGACCGGCCCGCTGACGTCAGATGCTCTGTTTGAGAGCATTCACAACAAGCTCGGCGCACACGAGTATCTGCATTTTTATGATGCAGCAGCGCCGATTGTCAGCTTTGAATCGGTGGATATGGACAGTGCGTATTTTGCGTCCCGCTATGATAAGGGAACCGCAGACTATGTCAACTGCCCGATGAGCCGAGAACAGTACGATGCGTTCTGGGAGGCGCTGTGCGAGGCAGAGCAGGCACCGGTGCACGGCTTTGAGGACAAGAAGGTATTTGAAGGCTGTATGCCGGTGGAAGTCATGGGACGCCGCGGACATGATACGCTGCTGTATGGTCCGCTCAAGCCGGTTGGCCTGCGCGATCCGCACACTGGTGAGACCCCGTATGCGGTGGTGCAGCTGCGCCGCGACAATGCCGCCGGTTCGCTGTACAATCTGGTCGGCTTCCAGACCCATTTGAAGTTCCCGGAGCAGAAGCGCGTCTTCTCGATGATTCCGGCACTGAAAAACGCGGAATTTGTGCGCTACGGTGTCATGCACCGCAATACGTTTATGGATTCTCCGCGTCTGCTGGACAATCATTATCGCCTCAAGGCGGAGCCGCGCATTCGCTTTGCCGGACAGATGACCGGCGTAGAGGGCTACATTGAGTCCGCAGCATCCGGTTTTGAAACCGGTTTGGATCTGGCGCGTGAGCTGCTGGGATTGGAACCGATTGAATTTTCCGATCTGACGGCAATCGGTGCGCTGGGACTGTACATTTCCAATGAGGCGAATGCAAAGTTCCAGCCGATGAACATCAATTTCGGCATCATTCGTCAGCTTGGCTATCGTGTCAAGGGCAAGCGGGAAAAGAACACGCAGATTGCCCAGCGTGCGCTGGAGCATCTGGATACGCTGCTGGATGCCGTACAAGAGGGAAAGGAGAACCCTTCGTGAAAATCATCATTGATGCTATGAGCGGTGACAACGCACCGCAGGCACAGGTTTCCGGCTGCGTCATGGCAGCCAAGGAATTTGGCCAGGAATATATTCTCGTCGGTCAGGAGTCTGTCATTCGCGAGCTGCTGGCAAAAGAACACGCAGAGAATCTGCCGATTACCATTCACAACGCAGAAGACGTCATTGACATGCACGACGATCCGGCGACGGCAGTCCGCCGCAAGAAAGATGCGTCTATGTCTGTAGCTCTGCGCATGATGAAAGACGGTGAGGCAGACGCCATGATTTCGGCGGGCAATACCGGCGCTCTGCTGTCCGGTGCCACGCTCGTGACCAAGCGTATTCGCGGCATTCGCCGCGCAGCTCTGCCAACACAGCTGCCGTGTAAGGGCGGTCACGTGCTGCTCATTGACTCCGGTGCGAACGTAGAATGCACGGAGGAGTATCTGCTGCAATTTGCATTTATGGGCAGTTTCTACATGGAAAAGGTCATGGGCGTCAAAAATCCGCGTGTCGGTCTGGTCAACAACGGCGCAGAGGACACCAAGGGCGATCCGCTGCGCAAGGCGGCATATGATGTCCTCAAGGCGGCAGGCGATGCCGGACGAATTAACTTTGTCGGCAACGTCGAAGGAAGCGATATTCCGAACGGTGCCTGCGATGTGGCAGTGACGGACGGATTTACCGGCAATGTTCTGCTCAAGACGGTAGAAGGTGTCGCTGGCTTCCTGATGGGAACGCTCAAGGATGTGTTCCTGACCAGTGCCCGCACCAAGCTCGCCTATCTGCTCGTCAAGCCGGCGATGGGCGGCCTCAAGAAGATGATGTCCTCGAAGGAAGTCGGCGGCGCACCGTTCCTCGGTATCTCCAAGCCGGTATTCAAGGCACACGGCTCATCGGATGCCTATGCGATTCGCTCGGCGGTCAAGCAGGCAGTTGCCTATGTAAACGCAGATGTTGTGGGAGAAATCGAGCGCAATATCGACAATATGACCCTGTAACGGCATTTCCCTATTGACAGCAGGGCGCGCGGCACATATGATAAGAAGAGTATGGCAAATGCCCTGCGTGAGAAAAGAACAAGGGAGGTGAGCGTATTATGGTATTCGAGAAGGTATGTAAGATTCTGGCAGATCAGTTCGGTGTGGCAGAAAATTCCCTGAATATGGACACTGCGTTCATTGAGGATCTCGGTGCAGATTCTTTGGATCTGGTCGAGCTGATGATGAGTATTGAAGAGGAATTCGACATCGGTGAGATTGACGAGGCAGAAGCTGCCAGCATGAAGACGATTGGCGATCTGGTTCGCCGCATCGGTGAGGATGACTAAAGAAATGTCTTATGCCCTTCCTCTTCTCCGAGGGAGGGCATTTATCCAATGATGAAAGGAGCGAAAGCAATGGAAAAGGATGAATTGATTTATCAATTTCATGACACAGGATTGCTGACAACAGCGATGACGCATTCTTCGTATGCCAATGAGCATCGCGATCAGCACATTCAAAACAACGAGCGCCTGGAGTTTCTTGGCGATTCCATACTGGGTCTGGTATCGGCAGATTATGTCTTTCACCGGTATCCGCATGTACCGGAGGGTCAGCTGACCAAGCTGCGCGCCGCGGTCGTGTGTGAGCAAACACTGTATGAGGTCGCCAAGGAACTTGGGCTGGATCACTTGCTGCTGCTTGGCCGCGGCGAGGAAAACGGAGGCGGACGCAAACGTCCATCCATTCTCGCGGACTCTGTGGAAGCGCTGATTGGTGCGATTTATCTGGACGGCGGCTTGGAGGCTGCCCGCACCTTTATTCTGTCCTTCTTGGAGGCAAAGATTGATTTGGCGGAGCAGGGCGGTGCATTCCGCGATTACAAGACGGCTCTGCAGGAGATCGTTCAGAAAAACCGTCAGGAGACCCTGAGCTATCAGCTGAGCGGCGAGAGCGGTCCGGATCATGATAAGAGGTTTACCGTACAGGTTCTGCTCAACAGCAATGTGTTTGCTGAGGGAACCGGTCACAGTAAGAAGGAAGCCGAGCAGATGGCGGCAAAGGCTGCCCTGCAGCTCATGGGTGAGGTCAAGTAATGGCGTCTATTGTGCCGATTTTTGTCCCCCATGCGGGATGTCCGTGCCAGTGTGTCTTTTGCAATCAGCGAACCATTGCGGGGCAAAAGCAGCGCATGACACCGGAACAAGCACGAGAGATCATACAACACGCACATGCCATTCTGCCTGCGGGATATTTCCCGCAGGCAGCTTTTTATGGCGGCAGCTTTACGGCGATTCCTATCGAACAGCAAGAAGGGCTGCTCGCCGTCACGGATGAATTTCTGGCGGCGGGAACCATTTCCTCTGTTCGGCTGTCCACGCGGCCGGATGCCATTGACGAAGCGGTTTTGCGCCGGATAAAACGGCACGGCGTGACGGTCATCGAATTGGGCGCACAATCAATGGATGATACCGTGCTGCAGCGCGCCAAGCGCGGACACACGGCGGAAGACACCGTGCGAGCTGCGAAGCTGATTCGGCAGGCGGGCATTTCTCTAATTTTACAGACAATGGCGGGTCTGCCGGGAGATACGCGGGAGACGGTTCGGTATACGGCGCAGCGCATTGCGGCGCTCAAGCCGGACGGTGTGCGTATCTATCCGGTTGCTGTGCTGCCGGATACGCCGCTGTATGACGATTGGCAGGCGGGACGCTATCAGCCGCTGGATGTAGAGACAGCGGCGGTCTGGTGCGCGGATATGCTGGAAATTTTTGAGCAGGAACAGATTCCTGTCATTCGTGTCGGACTCAATCCGACGGAAGAATTGGACATCACGGTCGCGGCGGGGGCTTATCATCCGGCGATGGGAGAGCTGGCGTACAGTGAGCTGTGGTATCGCAGGCTGTGCCGACACATCCAAGAGACCGGAGAGCGGACGATTGTCGTGCCGCCGCGCGAGCTGTCGCGGGCAATTGGACACAAAAAACGCAATGTCCTGCGTCTGCGCGAGCGGTTTGGCGAGATTCGCATCACGGCACAGGAAAAATCTCTGTGAAATATAGAAAGAAACGCGGATTTCTGCCGTGTTTCTTTTTTTGTCCCGACATTGCATTGACAGTGAAAACATGGTATGCTATAAAATAGAATTCATATCGGCATGTGCCGATGAAATGAGGGATAAGGGGTAGTTACGTGTATTTAAAATCACTGGAATTACAGGGCTTTAAGTCGTTTCCGGACAAGACAACCATTCGGTTTTCTGACGGCATGACGGCAATTGTCGGCCCGAATGGAAGCGGAAAATCAAATATTTCTGATGCCATCCGTTGGGTGTTGGGCGAGCAGTCCACCAAGAGCCTGCGCGGTGCAAAAATGGAAGATGTGGTATTTGGCGGCACAGCTCGGCGCGGCGCGATGGGTGCGGCGCAGGTCACGCTGATTTTGGATAATTCTGCCGGACAGTTTCCGGTAGATGCGGCAGAAGTCATGGTTACCCGCAAGTATTTCCGCTCCGGTGAGAGCGAATATTACCTGAATCGGAAACGAGTGCGTCTGCGCGATATTCGCGATGTGTTCATGGATACCGGTCTGGGTCATGACGGCTATTCCATCATCGGTCAGGGGCGCATTGATGAGATTCTGGCGACAAAAAGCACGGATCGCCGGGAGGTCTTTGAGGAAGCGGCGGGCGTGACGCGCTTTCGCACCCGCAAGGAAGAAGCGGAACGCAAGCTGGATCAGACCGCGGAGAATCTGGTGCGCATCCGCGACATTTGGAATGAGCTGGATGCGCGTTCCGGTCCGCTGGAAAAACAAGCACAGAGTGCGAAAAAATATATGGAACTGCGCGATGAGCTGCGGCTGCATGAAGTGTCTTTGTGGCTGGATACGCTGGATGGAATGCAGGACGCAAAGAAAAGCAGCGACAGCGCGCGTGCAGAAGCAGAGCAGCAGCTGGATCGGGTGCGTGCACAGCAACAGCAGCAGTATGCGCGCTCAGAGCAGCTGTCGGAGGACATGCGGCAGTTAGACGTACAGTCGGAACAGCTGCAAGCACAGCTGGCACAGGAAGAAGAACGTGCCGGAGAAATTTCCCGCCGGATGGCAGTGCTCGCGGAGAGCCGCCGCAATGCGGCGGAGAATATCGGTCTGGCGAAAGGCCAGCTGGAAGCACAGCAGGAACAGAGCGGTGCCTTGCAGCAGCAGTTGCAGGCACGACAGCAGCGTCTGGCCGATTTGCAGCAGCAGATGCAAAGCAAAACAACGGCGTATACGCAAAAACAGGCAGAGATACAAGAACTGACCCGACGCATAGACGGCGGACAACAAGAGACACAAAAGCTGCGTCTGCACGCTGACAAAGTGGGAGAACAGCTGTTTGCCGCACAGGCGGAAATTCGTGCCGTACAAGCACAGCTGGAGACGCTGCATCAGCGCGAGCAGCATGTCGGAGACGATGTACGCAGTGCGCAGGAGCGCACGGGACAGGAAGAGCAGGCACAGCAGTCCATGCAGGAAGAGCTGGAAAGCCTGCGGCGCAGCATCAAACAGGCAGAGCTGGATCACAAGACACGGCACGATGCCGCGCAGGAAGCAGGACTGGCACTGAGTGCAGCGCGAAATGCCCATCAGAAGCTCAAATCCGAGCTGACGGACAGTGAAAACCGCGTGCGGATGCTGACAGAATTACAGCGCGACTATGAGGGCTTTTCTCGTGCCGTCAAGCTGGTGATGAATCAGGCGTCCAGTGGTGCGCTCAAGGGCGTGCGCGGTCCGTTGTCCTCGCTCATCCACGTTTCGGATCGCTATGTCACGGCGGTGGAGACCGCACTGGGCGCGGCGGCGGCAAATATCATTGTCGAGCGCGCAGAAGACGGCAAAAAAGCCATTCAGATGCTCAAGCGACGCGATGGCGGCAGAGCAACGTTTTTGCCGATGGACACCATTCGACCGCAGGCACTGCGTGAGAGCGGCTTAGAACGCAACGCAGGATTTTGCGGTGTGGCGGCAGATCTTGTTGAGTGTGAGGCGGATTACCGCGACATTGTAGACAATGCCCTCGGCCGCACGGTCGTGGCAGAAGACATGGACAGTGCATTGGCGATTGCCCGACAGTATCGCAATCGCTTCCGCATTGTGACGCGCGATGGACAGCTTATCAACGCGGGCGGCTCGATGACGGGCGGCTCGGCGGGCAGATCCTCCGGTATTTTGTCGCGTGCCAATCAGCTGGAGCAGTGGCAGGAAAAAGTCCGTGTGCAGCGCAAAAAACTGCAAGAAATCACGGAACAGGGCAGAGATTTGGCAGACCGCGTGCGCGATGCAGAGCGGGAAACCGAACAGACA
>NZ_JBNMHC010000073.1:0-7984 GCF_050872565.1 Butyricicoccus sp.
ATTCATGGGGGACAAGGTGACACTCATTGATGTCGGCGCAGAGGCGGCAGATTATGTCAAGACGTTTATCGACCGCGCAGAGGAGCGCACCGGAAACACAGAGTATTATGTTTCGGATGATATTGACAGCTTTGACGAGCACGCAGAGATGTTCTTAGGAGAACCGGCAGGCGTGCACGCACAGCTCGTTGACATCACGGCATATGGAAAGTGAGGCGGACGGTATGGAAACCAAAGCAAATACATCCATGAAAAAAGACGTCATCATTACCATTGCGAGCAAGCAGAACTTTGAGGGCTGCGAGCCGGACAATATCAACCTGATTACAGCGGGACGCTTGTACCGCCGCAACGGCAAATACTTCATCTCGTATGAAGAGAGTGAGCTGACCGGCATGGAAGGCACGCGCACGACACTCAAGCTGGAGGACAGACAGGTGACGATGACCCGCACGGGCACGCATCCGGCACAGATGCTGTTTGCAGAGCACAAGCGGCATGTCGGTCTGTATCAGACAGAGGTGGGTTCGCTGGCGGTTTCGACGCATACCTCACAGCTCATTAACAACATCGGTGAGAACGGCGGCAGCTTGTCCATCGACTACACCGTGGAGATTGATTCCAATCTTGCCGGTACACACCGCTTTGAAATGGCAGTGACACCGACCGGCAATATGCAGTAAAAAAATGAGTAACGGGCGGAAATTTTGCGTTTTCGCCCGTTTCGGGCGCTTTTTAGGCGCCTTTGATAGGATAGAAACCAAACAAGAAAGGCACGATGATATGAATTTAATCGAACAGGCAAAGAAGCAGGCAGCAGAGGCTGTCCTGAACGCATATCACGCAGCAGTGCAGGCTGGCGAGCTTCCGGAGGCAGAGGTTCCGGCTGTTGCTGTTGAGATTCCGAAGGACACCAAGAACGGTGACTATGCATCCTCGTTTGCCATGCAGTGCGCGCGTCCGCTGCACATGGCACCGCGAAAGATTGCCGAGAGCATTACGGCACATGTTTCGCTGGACGATACGTATTTTGAAGAGATCTCCATCGCAGGTCCGGGCTTCCTGAATTTCCGCCTCGGCAAGAAGTGGTATGCCGATGCCATCGCGCTGGTTGCACAGATGGGCAAGGATTACGGCAAGACCAAGGCTGAGCATCCGGAAAAGATTATGGTAGAGTTCGTTTCCGCCAATCCGACCGGCCCGATGCACATGGGCAATGCGCGCGGCGGCGTACTGGGCGACTGTCTGGCAGAGGTTCTGAGCTGGGCTGGCCATGATGTCACCCGCGAGTTCTATATCAACGACGCAGGCAATCAGGTAGACAAGTTCGCACACTCCGTTGAGGGCCGTTATATCCAGCAGCTCAAGGGCGAAGATGCCATTGCATTTGATCCGAGCTGGTATCAGGGCGCAGACATCAAGGAGCTGGCTGCTGACCTGATTCAGATGCACGGCGATAAGCTGCTCGACATGTCCGGCGAAGAACGCCGCAAGGTCATTGTTGAGTACGGTCTGCCGACCAACATTGCGCGGATGCAGCGCGATTTGGAGCGATATAAGATTCATTATGACGTATGGTTCCGCGAGAGCGGCCTGCATTCCTCTGGTTATGTCGAAGAGACCGTCAAGATGCTGGCTGACAAGGGCGCAACCTACGAGAAGGAAGGTGCTCTGTGGCTGCGTTCTACTGATTTTGGCTGCGAGAAGGACGATGTTCTGCGCCGTGCAAATGGCTTCTATACCTATTTTGCCGCAGACATCGCATATCATAGAAATAAGTTCGAGAAGCGCGGCTTTGACCGTGTCATCAATATCTGGGGCGCAGACCATCACGGTCATGTACATCGTCTCCAGAGCGCACTGGATGCACTGGGTCTGGACGGCAGCCATCGTCTGGAAATCGTACTCATGCAGCTGGTTCGCATGATGCAGGGCGGCGAAGTGGTTCGTATGTCCAAGCGTACCGGCAAGAGCCTGACGCTGAGCGATCTGCTGGATGAGATTCCGGTAGATGCAGCGCGTTACTTCTTCAACTCTCGTGCCGCAGAGACCCAGATGGAATTCGATCTGGATCTGGCTGTCAAGCAGGACAGCGACAACCCGCTGTACTACTGCCAGTATGCTCATGCGCGTATTTGCAGCCTGCTGCGCAAGATGGAAGAAGAGGGCGTAACCGTACCGGAACAGGCAGATCTGACGGTTCTGAGCGAAGCGGAAGAGCTGGCACTGGTCAAGCAGATCAGCCTGCTGCCGGAGGAAATCATCGGCGCTGCTGCTGACCGCGATCCGTCCCGCCTGAACAAGTACGCGGTTGCGCTGTGTGCACAGTTCCATCGCTTCTACAATGCTTGCCGCATCAAGGAAGCAGAGGATGAAGTGCGTGACGCTCGTCTGGTTCTGTGCCGCGCTGCACGCCAGACCATCTATAATGTACTGACAATGATTGGTGTAGAAGCACCGGAGCATATGTAAATCGCCTGATAGAGGCAGAAGGAGAGAACATGGAACCCGTTCCTTTATGTAGTGGGGAAGTTATTGTAACAGTAGAACATCCGTCGCAGATGATGTCTGTGGACTGGAATACCTGTCGTGCCAGTGCGATTGTCGTGCCGGATGCCATGAGCATTCCGGCGGTCAAGAGCCATGCGGGCGGCAGACCGGTCGGTATGCTTGTCAACGCAGACGGCTGGAATCCGGAAGAGGACATCGGCGCGGAATGGCCGTCAGAGCGTCTGATTGGACGATTTAAAAACATCGTCAGCCGGGCGACACATGAAGAAGCCGATTTTATCTATCTGCGGATGCGGCAGAATCTGCACGTTTTGCGTGCCGCTGTGCTGGCGGTGACCGATCAGTGCGGTCTGGGCATTCTGGTAGAAATTCCTGTCGATGAGGACAGACGCACGGCGGATAATTCGTCGGCACTGGCTGTGATGGGCATTTTGCAGCGCATCGGCGTGGCTGGCATCATTCTTGCCGGGGAACCGGCAGATGTCGATGATGCCATTGAAGAGCTGGCGCCGTATGCGAATGTCGCTCTCGGTGTCTCTGTGGAGCCGCATGAGCTGGATCAGATGCAGCATCTCGAAAGCGTGGAATTTTATCACACGAGCGAGGAAAATAACATTGAGCGCATTTTGCGCCGAGTGCCGGTCTGCGATGGAGCCAATGAGCCGGAAGCAGATGAGGATTATATTCTCGCGCCGGTGGGCGAGCACGTGCATTTTGTCGATGCGACGATTGATATTTCCGATCCGATTGATTTGGAAGATCATTTTGGCGAGACACTGCTTGAGCTGGAAGATCAGTGGTCAGGCGCACTCAAGCTGGAGATCAGCACGCCGTATGATGTGCAGCTGCTCGCAGAGAGCCAAGTGATGCTCAATCGGCCGGTCTGTCTGGAAGCAGAGGATCCGGAGCTGTTGGAAGAGGCACTGCGCGTGTTTGACGGCATTGCGCTGTATGATGGAACGTGGGAGCTGGAGGAAGATACATTGGATTATTTCCGCCGGCACTATGGCATGGTATCTTTGTAAGATATGTGAAAGCGCAGATGGGGGCTTTCCCTGTCTGCGCTTTTTAGAAATCAGGAGGAAAATGCATGAATAACTGGACAGAAGTGACCATTTGGACCTCTACCACCGGCATTGACGCAGTAACCGGTATGCTGATGGACTTGGGCATTGATGGGTTTGTCATTGAGGACGCACAGGATTTCGAGGATTTTCTGCACGATACCGAGATATACTGGGATTATGTAGATGAAAAGCTGTCGCAGGAAAAGAAGGATGCAGAGACCAACGTAAAGATCTACGTGGAGGACAGCCCGGCGGGTGCAGAAATGCTCGCGCAGGTCAATGCAGGTCTGGCAGAGCTGCGTGCCCGCGACACAGAAAAGGCATTCGGCCGCTGTGTATCGGAGCTGGCATCCATTCGTCAGGAGGATTGGGAGAACAATTGGAAGCAGTATTTCAAGCCGTTCCGTGTCGGTGAAACCTTCCTTATCAAGCCATCTTGGGAGGAATGTGAACCGGAGGAAGGCCGTAGAATTCTGGAAATTGACCCGTCTTCCAGCTTTGGCACCGGCACGCATAACACGACACAGCTGTGTATCTGCGAGCTGGAGCGTCTGGTCAAGCCGGGAGACCGCCTGCTGGATATGGGCTGCGGCAGCGGCATCTTGTCTGTAGCAGCGCACATGCTCGGCGCAGAAGATGTGACCGCAGTAGATATTGACCCCAACGCGGTGCGCATTGCGGCAGAGAATGCAGAAAAGAATGGCTTTGCTCTGCACACCGGTGTCGGCGATGTCATTGGCGATGCGGCGCTGTCTGAGCAGATCGGTGCGGGCTATGACATTATCGTTGCGAATATTGTGGCGGATGTCATCATGGGAATGCAGAACATTCTCAAGAGCAAGCTCAAAAAAGAAGGTACGCTGATTGTGTCCGGCATCATTGCGCCGCGTGCGGATGAAGTGCAGGAGTCGCTGCTTGACGCAGGCTTTGTGCTGGATCGCCGCGATCAGTCCGGCGACTGGGTAGCGATGACACTGCATCAGGCTTAAATTATATAAATGTATCATGGAGGGCAGAGATTATGCGGAGAAAACTCGTCAAATGGGGAGCGGTCGTATGCATTGTCGCTGCCCTTCTGGCATTTTTGCGCTGGAAAATGCCGGCAAAGCAGGATGTTTCGCTGGCGGAAACCAGTCTGGAAGCTGCGGAGGATTTAGAGGCATCGTATCAGGCGGGACGGAACAGTCTGATGTTTCACAGCAAAGATATATCGGAACTGGAAGTCTATCATCTGCTGCAGGCGGGAGAGCCATATCTGTCCAATCTGGAAACGGCGACCTATCAGAGCGGCGCGGTCAAATTGACATGGAACATCCCGCAGAAGCAGGAACAGGATGACGGTTTGGCTGCTGCCAGAAAGCTGGGGGCAGAGGCTGTCGAGGGACAGACGACCATTACTGGAAAATTGCAGGCAATTCATGATACGCTGATTCGGAACTGTGTGTACACAGAGAACGGCGAGCAGCGTACCCAGATGGCAGCAGGAGCCGTGCAGGACAAACAGGCTGTGTGCGCGGGCTATGCGCGGGCATTTGAGGCCATGTGCGATGGCGCGGGGCTGGATGTCTATTATATCGAGGACGACGACATGACACACGCATGGAACGCGGTGCGGCTGTATGGCGAAACGTATTTTATCGACTGCACGTATGATGATCCGGTGCCGGACGGCGGACAGAAGGCCTGTCAGAATTATTTTATGCTGACCGCGGACGAGCTGAAGCAGTCGCATCAGTGGAACGAAGCGTTGTACGAGAGCTATCTGGACAGCAAGTACCCGGCAAACTTTGCGTATATCCAACGAATGCAGGATTTACAGCTGGCGGATACCGGTCTGCGTGCCAGCGATTGTGATAAGAAGGCGTCAGGTGAAGAGATCGAGCAGCTGAATACCTTACTGGGAACGAAAGTCGCGGACAGCGAGAAAAAAATTTCTCGCGGAGAGCTGTATAAAAAAGGCTATCAGTCGCTGAGCGAGGAAGTAAACGGAAAAAAACGCATCGAACGGCTGATTGATAATTACACTGTTCCGCTGCTTGTAGCGCGCCAAATGGGCTTTTAATGCGAAAAATCGCAACTTTTTTGAAATTTAAAAACGATACAACAAAAAACATAAAAAATTTCAAAAAAAGTGTTGACATTTGGCGTCTCAGGCTATATAATAAACATCGTCATCTGGTGAGGGCAACGACGAAAGAGAAACAACGAGCCAGGGTAATAAATAGTATGGCGGTATAGCTTAGTTGGCTAGAGCGTCCGGTTCATACCCGGAAGGTCATTGGTTCAAGTCCAATTACCGCTACCACTATGGCCCGTTGGTCAAGCGGTTAAGACACCGCCCTTTCACGGCGGTAACACGAGTTCGATTCTCGTACGGGTCACCAATGGAAGTTTAGCTCAGCTGGGAGAGCATCTGCCTTACAAGCAGAGGGTCACAGGTTCGAGCCCTGTAACTTCCACCAGATGAAAAAGCACTCCAGATGGAGTGCTTTTTTGTTTTTTCTGAGAAAAACAAAAGGGAGGTCGGCATGAAGGAGAATTCGACAAGAAAACGACGGTTTGCGATTGCAGCGGTGTTGGTTCTCGCGCTGTTCGCGCTGGGACGGTTTTTGCAGCACCCGCCGTCTGTAATGGACGTTTTGTCCGGCGCAACCCAAAAGACACAGACCGCGGAGCTGGCGGATGTCTATGCACTGGGCATGTCGCAGGACATCCAGATAGATGACCAACAGATCATCACTGCTGTTGCTGCCGGTCAAGAGACACAGAGCAAGCTGTCGGACAACGAGATACAGCTTACCGTGTCCAAAGAGGACGCGGCGGCACAGAAATACGCACGCAAGTTGGCGCGTGCGCTGGAACAACATGGCACAGATTGCCGCGTGCAGACGCAGCCAGATGCCATGCTGCGCGCATTTGCCAAAGAAGGAAAATTGCAGCTGTTTTTGCTTGCCAGCGACCAGATCGGAGAGAAGCAGACACAAGCCTATACCGTACAGGAACTGACGCGGGAAGAAATGGAGGCGGTTCGATGAGAAAAATCAATACCATACTATCCGTCTTGCTGTTCGTCATCTTCCTGCTGCATGGCGTGCTGGGCAGCTTTGTGCTGATCGGTGTGGGGGAGATTGCCGGAAAGATGCTCGCACATATTGGCATGATCTTGCTGGTTTTACATCTGTGCATCGGCGTGCGCTTGACCATACAGACCTTCCAGACCAAGAGCGGCTTGGCGTATAGCAAACAAAACGCGCTGTTTTGGACGCGCAGAGCCAGCGGACTGGCGATTTTGATTCTTGCGTTTTTTCACATGGGAATTTTCAGCAGTGTCGAAGAGGGATGGTATATCCTGACACCGTTTACAACGGTCAAACTGCTGACACAGCTGCTGCTCGTTGCCGCACTGTTTGTCCATCTCTTTGTCAATGTGCGCCCGATGCTGATTTCTCTGGGTGTGATAGAGTATAAAGAGCGGCGCGGAGATTTGTTCTTACTCTTATCGATTCTGCTGTTGTTTATGGCGGGATCTATCGTACTGTATTATATTAGGTGGCAGGTATGAAAAAAACACTGTTGATTGTTGGCGCAGGGCTTGCCGGACTGTCTGCGGCGTGGACGGCGGCGCAGCAGGGACAGCAAGTGATTTTGGTGTCGGCGCAGCCGTCAGAACGGGCACAGTCTGTGATGGCAGAGGGCGGCATCAATGCGGCATTGGATACCAAGGGAGAAGGCGATACGCCGGAACAGCACGAAGCAGATACGCTGCACGCGGCCTGCGGTCTGGCAGATCCGACAGCGGTACATGGATTGATCCAAGCGGCGCCGGAACTGGTTCGCCAGCTGGATCGGATTGGCGTGCAGTTTAACCGTACACAAAACGATGAGATAGATGTTCGCGCATTTGGCGGACAAAAGAAAAGACGCACGGCGTTTGCACAGAGCGACACTGGCAAACAACTCGTCACAGCGATGATTGATGCGGTGCGCCGGTGGGAGAGCGAACAGCGCATCGTGCGCTTGGACCATCATATCTTTGAGACCCTGCTGTTGGATGGAAATACCTGCGGCGGATGCGTGGTGCGCGATACGTATACCGGAGAGCAGATGCCGATTCAGGCGGATGCTGTTATTATGGCGTGCGGCGGAATGCATGGGCTGTTTGGCGATACAACGGGATCGCTTGCCAATACCGGCGAGGCAGTCGCAGAGTTGTTCCGCTTGGGTCTGCCGCTTGCCAATGGCGAGATGATCCAGTATCATCCGACAACAGCGAAGCGCGGCGGCAGACGACTGCTTATCAGTGAGGCGGCGCGCGGCGAAGGCGGCAGATTGTATGCGATGCGCGATGGCGAGCCGTGGTATTTCATGGAAGAACGCTATCCAGAGCTGGGCAATTTGATGCCGCG
>NZ_JBNMHC010000074.1:0-7900 GCF_050872565.1 Butyricicoccus sp.
ATGCCGCCTGCAATGCCGCCATAATACACCGGAGAGGCTAAAATAATGCCGTCAGCTTCCACCATCTTATCAATCCAAGCATTGACTTCGTCATTCTGAATGCAATGACCGTCTCCGCGCTCCAGACACTGATAGCAAGCGGTACACGGCTTGGCACGCGCACCCACCTGAATGATTTCCAGCTCAATGCCCTGCTTGTTCAGTTCTTCTCCGATGAGATTGAGTCAAATCTCGGTCTTTCCGCCCTTGCGCGGGCTGCCATTGAATGCAACGACTTTCATCTTTGTTTCCTCCTAACTCTTCTTCTGTTTCTCTTGCGTGACCGCGTGGTTTCTCCGTCAATTGCTTTGGCGTACCACGGTTTTCGCTTACAAATAAAATTTTTGCGCTTGCGCTTCATCAAAATGAAGTTCAGCTCAAATCCTAAAATCAGGACAATGCCGGTCAAATACAGCCACAGCATCAAAATCATAATGGCACTGATCGAGCCATACAGTGCATCGTACTGGCTGATATTGGTGATATAAAAAGAAAAAATAACAGTGCAGATAATCCATGCCACCAAGGTAAACAGTGCTCCTGGCAAAGCATCTTTGAGTTTCATGATGCAATTCGGACACAGATAACACAAAATCAAAATGAACAGGAACATAAGGCCAATCGCAATTAAAAATCGTCCCCAGCCCCACAGCCATGTCAGCTGTTCTGGCAGGCTGATATGCAGATACCGGAGCACAAAAATGCGAATGGATCGTCCCAAAATCCACAAAATAAACGTAAAGACAATGGCAAAAATCAAGCCCGCCGCTGTCAAAACTTCAAAAATCAACTGGCCAATACCGCCGCGCCGATTGGGAATACCATAAATACGATTGACTGTATGCATGAGCGAGCTCATCGTTCGACTCAAAAAATAAATGCCCAAAATGGTAAACACAAAAATGCGGCTAATAAAGGTAAACGGCGACATCGAACCGATATACCGCGTGATAATCGGAGAAATTACACGCTGAATATCACCCGGAAGCAGGCTGAGAATATTTAAAATCGTCACCTGTGAAATTTTCATCGCAGACATCAACGTGCTCATGACGAGCAGCAGCGGGAAAATAGAAAACAACAGGTAATAGGACAGCTCCGCCGATGCCTTGGGAATGCTGTCCACAAAATAACTGCGCACCATCGCTCCGGAAATCTGCTTGATCCGCTTTTTCCGTGCAGACTCCGGCTTTCTATTTGTTGACAGAAGTGTTCCTCCTCTCTCGCTTTTTCAAATACAGAGTATGCGGTATAGTATATCACACTTTCCGTCGTGAAAAAAGCGATTTACTCGGTTTCCTCCGCAGAGAATACGAGAATGACAAACGACAGCGTGACATCCAGCTCTCGCAGGGCTTCCAGCCGCGCCATACCGATTTTCGAGGTGCGATGCGAATACGGCGTCATGGCAAACAGCGTGCGTATATCCTCCGGACGGTCCAGATGAACGCGATAGGTAAATTTCTGTCTGCCAATGCGCTGAAATCCGTGCAGCTGGTATTTTTCCTCGCGATTTTGATACGGCTTGTCATACACTGCGCACTTCAGCTCCCACAGATGATCCTCTCCCGGTACCGCGCATACGACAACACCATCGGATTTGAGCACACGCAGAAATTCCTCTTCCGGTGTCGGTGCAAACAGCGAACAAATCACATCCGCACAATGATCCTCCAGCGGCATATGATAGGCACTGCCTGTGATATACTGAGTATACGGATCGCGTTTGGCTGCGTACTGTGTAGCAGATTTAGAAATATCAATACCAATGCTCTCTTTGAGCTTGCCGCTCTCGTGCAGTGCCTGCACCATTTGGCGGGTGTAATATCCCTCACCGCATCCGGCATCGACAAACTGAATGTCTTCCTTATCTTTGGTCAATTGTTTGATCTGCTGGCACATCGCCTTAGCCAATCCTTCATAATAGCCTTGGTCTAAAAACTGACGGCGAGCTGCTACCATTTCCTTGCTGTCTCCGGTATGATCGCCGGATTTATTGGTCTGCAACAGATTACAGTAACCAGCCTTTGCAATATCATAGCTGTGTCCTGATTCACAGCAAAAAGCCTTTTCCTTTCGCACCAACGGTGCACCGCAATGCGGACAAATCAGCATATTCCTCCCATCCTTTCCTCTTGGTTTCGGGCGTATCTGATTGTTTTTATTATAGCATACCAAATTGCCTGTTTCAATTGCGCGGTACACCTGCTACAATAAAGATACGCAATCGAAATACCCAGCGAAGAAAGGACTCTTTATGCGTACATCTGTCTGTTGTTTTACCGGCTACCGACCAGAAAAAATGCCATCCGGCTATCAAGAAGGCTCCCGCCTGTTTTGTGACATGCAGGTACAGCTGTGTCAGGCCATTCACCGCGCCTATGCGCATGGCTGTCGCTACTTTTTGTCCGGCATGAGCCGCGGCTTTGATCTCTGGGCGGCACAGGCGGTTCTCGCTCTGCGCGGTGAAGGACTGCCGATTGAACTCTGGGCTGCCGTAGCTTTTCCAGACATGCATGTACACTGGGAGCCCATCTGGCGGACACGGTATCAGCATACACTGGCTCAGGCCTCGCGCACCTTTTGTATCTTTCCCCGTTATATGCCGGAATGTTATGCCGTGCGCGACCGTTTTCTGGTAGAACGCAGTTGCCGCTGTATCTGCTTCTTTGACGGAACGCCGGGCGGCACAGCGTATACCGTACACTACGCGCACAAGCATCATCTCATCATAGATAATCTGGCAGACCAACAGCTGTCGCTCTTTGATATGTAGAAAAGCTGTGTATGTCTTGCAACAGCGCAAACATACACAGCTTCTATCCGTTAAAATAAACCGAGCAGAACCGGAACGAGCAGCAGCCGCCAGAGCATAGACGCACACAGCAGCAAGATACACAGCAGCCACAATCCACCGTATGGCTTCCAAGCAGCAAAATATTTGCCGTGCTGCATCCCAATGTCCAATGCAGCTGTACCAATCAGCAGCATCGCTGGCAGCCAAAAAACAGCACAGATGCCAATAGAAACAAAGGCGATATATACACCCCACAAGCCTGACTGCACCAGTGCTGCTGCCGCTGCGAAGGATAAAAAAAATCCGCGCACTGCCAAGAGCAGCGCCATCCATAGTGCTCGCCCCGGAATCGCGCCAAGCAAGCCCGCCGCGGCAATCCAGCCAACTGTACTTGCCGCGCTCGTCAGCACGGTGCGAACAGACGGCATCCGTCCGGCAGCATTACTGGACACGAGCTTTGCCAACTCCTGCACATAACTCCCGTCTGATTGCGGAATGTACATGCCGGTAAAACCACCGGCAAACACTCCACACAGCAAAGCTGCCACTAAAAACGCAAATGCCGGTGACTGCCGCAGCCGCCGGACAAGCAAAAAGCCAAGAATATCCCGTTTCATAGCCGTCCCCTTTCCGGTTCCCTGCTAGTAAGATATTCTTGGCTGATTTGTGTTATGCGTTTTTACGTAAGCTGTTCCGTTTCAACTTCGCCGATGGTGCGGAACATATCTTCTACCGCGGACTTCATGTGGTTCGGAAAGCGCGGAGAATAGGTCAGATGGCTAATATGTTTTCCGTCTTCGGTATCTTCACTTTCTACCGTGACAACATACGTTGCCTTTGCGACACGATCCTGAATATACGCGCAATCTCGTCCCGGAATCGTCGATACCAGAATACGACCGCGCGTCGTTCCGCAAACCGAAGACAGAAGCGTAGAAAATTCTCGCTTCTCACCAGACAGAATCATAATTTCCGAGCGGAGCATAGATGCCGAGACATCCGGAATACAATTCACGCCCAAACCCACAAAATAATTGCGGCGGCGTTCATCCTGCTCTGCAATATAAATACGGCTTCCGTCTACGACATGATCCCGTAAAATTCCTTTCAGAAGGCGATCGGAGAGCTCGCTGCTGCCGATCATACCAAGTCCAATACTATGCGGCATAAAAATCACCTCATCTTTATTTCTTCCGTCCGCAATACGAGGGGGAAAGCAGCGAACCGGAGATGGATTCCTGTGAGCAGAATCCGATATTTATAACATCATTATAGAGCGATTTCGTTAAAATTCAACAGCATTTTTGACAAAGCCCTCATTTTTTGTCGTGTTGACGGATTATTCTTCCATCATCTGCGCCGCTTTAAGGTAGATTGCACATTCCAAACGCTTTTTCTGCAATTCGCAGCCCATTTCATACGGTGTTTCAATATCGCCGTTCATGTTAAAGTTTGCCGCTGCACAGCCGCCGGAGCAGTAGAACTTTGCCCAGCAATCCTTGCATTTCGGTCTGGTACATACATTGAGGCGGGAGAAATGATCGGAAATATCCATATCAAACTTGCCGTTATCCAGCGTTCCCAGCAGGAATTCCGGATGGCCGACAAACTGATGGCACGGATAAATCTCTCCGTCCGGTGTCACAGCGACATATTCATAACCGGCACCGCAGCCGCGCAGCCGCTTGATGACGCACGGACCCTGCTGCAAGTCCACCATGAAATGGAAGAAGTTAAAGCTTCTGCCTTCCTTGCGGCGCTGCTGCATGATGTCAACCAGCTTTTCATACTCCTCACCGATGCGCGGCAGATCCTTCTCGCTGATGTCATATCCAGTACCCGGTTCACTGGTTACCGGCTCGACAGACAGCTGGTCAAAGCCTTCGTCCGCAATGGACAGCACGTCATTGGTAAAGTCCAGATTCTTGCTGGTAAATGTACCGCGAACATAGTAATCCTTGTCCTTGCTGCGCTGAGAAACCAGCTTCTTGAACTTCGGCACAATGATGTCATAGCTGCCGCAGCCGCCTGCCGTCGGACGCATTTCATCGTTGATGCACTTTCTGCCGTCCAGAGACAGGACGCAGTTGTCCATGTTCTCGTTGATGTAGTCGATCTTCTCATCATCCAGCATCAGACCGTTGGTCGTGATGGTAAAACGGAACTTCTTATTTTTCTCTTCTTCCAGAGAACGGGCATATTCGACGGTCTTCTTGACGGTCTCCCAAGCCATGAGCGGTTCGCCGCCAAAGAAGTCTACCTCGATATTGCGGCGGGCACGGGACTTTTCGATAACAAAGTCAATCGCCTTCTTTGCTACCTCAAAATCCATGGTCATGCGCTTGCCCATGCCGAAATCACCGGTATCTGCAAAGCAGTACTTGCAGCGCAGATTGCAGTCGTGCGACACGTGCAGGCACAGTGCCTTGATCGGTGCGCCGGTCGGAATGGCTGCGGCAATATTGATATAATCATCATCTGCGAACAGATAGCCGCTCTGCTCCAGTTCGTACAGCTCATGATATGCTTCCTGCAGCTGATCCTCGGTAAACCGGTCGGACAGGCTGCGGAGAATATCCTCCGGACATGTCTCTGTCATACCCGGTGCAACAACAGCGGACAGCGCATAGGCAGCATCATCTACCACATGAACCGAGCCGCTGTTAATATCCATCAGGATATTGACACCCTTCATGGAAAAACGATGTATCATAATCAAATAACTCCTATGAAAAAATTTCGGGACTGACACATGTCAGTCCCGAGCCTGTTTATTCTGTCAAATCAGACTTACTTCTCGTGCTCGCACTTCTGGTTTGCAACGGTGCAGGAAGTCTTGCATGCAGACTGGCAAGAGGTCTGGCACTCGCCACATCCGCCGTGTGCAGCGGACTCCTTAAAAGTGCAGGTGTTCAGAGTCTTAATGTGAGACATAATCAATTGCTCCTTTCGTGTTAAAATATCAGACGCAGATTATCTGCGCCGTTTTTTCGTTTTTGCAGCCGCTCCCAGAATCGCTCCGGTCAGCGAGCTTGCGACGGCAATGCCGGAAATCATTCCGGCTGCCACTGCCTGAAACGCTGCCTCACGCAGCGTCAGACTCAGAAGAAACAGACAGCCCAGCAGAGAAAGCCCTGTCAGCATTCCCAGCACCAGTCGATTGGCAGGCGCGCGCCGTGCACTCCAACCGGCGGTGAGTATCGTCCCCGCAGCAAACGGGAGACATACAATCAATGGTCTCATCTGCATTCCCATGGTTCCGCTCGCCAGCAAACAAGCGCCAGCCAGCAGTCCGCCAAAGGTTATCAGCATCCCGAGCAGCAGCGGTGCCGCCCAGAAAACCGCGTTGTCTGTCGATTCTGTATGTTTCATGCGTGTTCCTCCTCGCGCAGCTGTTTGCATTATGCTACGCGAAAAGGGCATCCGTCATGCATACTTATGCCTTCTGCTCATCCTGTTCAGTCGTAACGGCACGAATTGCCCACTTCTTAAAGCGCATACGAGTACCGCCGCTGGTCTCCATTACCAGCTCATCATCGTCGATCTTTACGACCTTACCGACAATGCCACCAATCGTGCAGATATGATCGCCGACTACCAGGCTGTCACGCATCGCCTTATCCTTCTTCTCCTGTTTCTTCTGCGGACGAATCAGCAGGAAATAGAACAGGACAATCAGCAGGATAATCGGAAGCACAGATGCATATGCCTGTGCGCTCGGCATAGCTGTATCCAGTAAAAAGTTCATAGGATTTACACCTCCCATCGAAATACAATACTACAATTATACTCAATCGAAGGAGAAAATACAAGCATTTTTCCCTTATTCCCATAAGATTTGTTTACAGCCAGCCTCGAATGCTGGTATAATAAAACCGAAACCCAAGGAACAGGAGGTATTTTCCTATGAAAGTAACAAGTACAGGTATCGCAAATGGCTACTGGGAAGATCGTTTCGGCAAATTCGGCACGGAGCTTTCCGCAGAAGGAACGCCGCTGCGCTCGATTCCGTTCAAGATTGAGGATGCACCGGAAGGCACGGTCAGCTTTGCCGTCGTGCTGGACGATTTGGATTCGATTCCGGTGTGCGGCTTTACCTGGATTCACTGGGCACTGTGCGATTTAACGGTCACAGAGCTGCCGGAAGATGCAAGCCGACACGACCCATCGTTGATTCAGGGCTGCACCAGCTTCCACAGCGTGGCATCCGACGAGTCCATCGAAGAGGCCTCGCGCTACGGCGGCATGGCACCTCCGGATAAAGACCATCAGTACGATCTGTCCGTCTATGCGCTGGACTGCAAGCTGAATTTGAAGCCGGGCTTCTATCTCAACGAGCTGATTCACGGCCTGCGCGGTCATGTGCTGTCACATACCCGCCTGTCTGCGATGTATCGCGCCAAGTAAACCGTTTTGATTTTACCAGCAGAAGCTGCACATGCAGCTTCTGCTTTTTTATTCCTCAATCGTTGTTGTAAATGTCAGCGTTTCGCTACTATTTGGCGCGAGTTTTCGCACGCCAATCTTATTTTCTAGGGCATGACCCAGATAATTTGCATCCGGCAGAGTGCTCCACGGTTCGATGCAGACGTAATTGGTATCTTTTCCCGTGTACTTGCTCCAAATACCTAAATATGGAAAATCAGAAAATTCCATAGAAATCACATGTTTGGATTTTTTGCTGCGGATGCTGACCGTTCTGTTCTTACAGTCGTCCAAAATTAGAGCATCCAATTTGAACAACTCACTGGACAAAAACAGTTTGCCGTCTTCCAGCGGCACCGTGCGCTTGTCCTTGGTAATCATCAGCGCATCATCATTGATGAGCGGATAAATCGCATCACCGGAACCGAAATCTACGTAATAATCTTCCATGGTTTCGTTTGGTTCCAACGCAACGTTGTATGCATCGTGACCGCCGACTTCGTAGTACATATCTGTATCGCCGCGATTGGTCGTAATGTGCTGTTTTTTCAGCGTATTTCCCTCCAGCGTATACCGCACGGTAAACGCAAAATCAAACGGATACATCGGTTTGGTATATGCATTCGGCGTCAGCATCAA
>NZ_JBNMHC010000075.1:0-7866 GCF_050872565.1 Butyricicoccus sp.
AGAAACGACTGGTGAAAACTGGCTGGAAGCAGGCGGCATTGCGGGCATCAATGTTTGGGGTCTGATGGCAAACACCTATGCGACCGGTGATGTCACGGTATCTCTGTATGACCATGAGCAAGGACAGGCAGAAGACGAGACTGGCGGCGCGGCCGGTGGTCTGTGTGGTCTGGAATACGGCGAAGAGCATAACTGCTATGCAGCAGGCAACGTCAATGCCGTCAAAAAGATTGATTGCATCGGTGCACTGGCGGGTTCCTTTGTCAAGAATTCTGTAGTAAAAAACTCGTGGTACAATACACAGGCGGTTTTGAGTAATGGCGGCGAGACTATCGCAGTCAATGCGCCGTCGCAGAGTCTCAGCGGTACATCGGAAAACAACAATGGCTTTGCTGCTGGCAGTGCAGATGCCTATCGTGTCAAGACAGCACTCAACCGTGTGGTGCGGGCACAGGAATCGGATTTCTCCAATTATGGCGTGCAGGCTTCGGATCTGAACACATGGACGATGCAAAATGGCACTCTCGTACAGGGCAATACATATGTGTGTGATGGCGACAATTGTCCATCGGCATCGCTTCAGGATGTAGACAAATCGGCATGGTATCATGAAGCTGTAGATACAGCACTGGCAAGCGGAACGATGAATGGTGTCGGAAATGCGTTGTTTGCGCCGAATCAGACGCTGAATCGCGCCATGCTGGTACAGATTTTGTACAATGAAGCAGGAAATCCGGAAGTGAAAGCATCGGATGCTTTTCAGGATGTTGCTGCGGACAGCTGGTATGCAAAGGCGGTTGCTTGGGCGGCACAGAATGGCATTGTCTCCGGCTATGGAAACGGCAAGTTTGGTCCGACAGATGCTGTGACACGCGAGCAGGCAGTACAGATTTTGTATGCGTATGCACAGAAGCAGGGTGCCGATGTGTCTGCACAGGCTGATTTGGGTAGATATACCGATGCGGGAACCCTGTCTTCTTGGGCGCAGAATGCGATGCGCTGGGCTGTTGCGAAGCAGATTGTCAGCGGAACTTCACAGAGCACATTGTCTCCGCGCGGCACGACAACACGCGCACAGGCAGCACAGCTGATGATGCGGTTCTTTGAGAGTGTATAATTAGAACACAGCTTCAATTTGTGCATGAAAAAAGCCTTTCTCACAGGAGAAAGGCTTTTTAGCTTGTCTGAAATACAATTAAGCGGTAAACGCATCTGCGGATTCGTTTTGCAGAATTTCGTTCAGGTGCATGATTTGTGCGTAGGTGCCGCGGCCGTCGTGGAAGGCATTGGCGGACGCCGCTGCGAGCGACAGCTGGAAGGCTTCAATCATGTCGTGGTTTTTCTGGAAACCGGCAAGGAAACCGGCGAGCATGGAATCGCCGCAGCCAACCGTGTTGTGAACCTTGCCCTTCATCGCACTGTGATGATAGATTTTGCCGTCTTCTGTCAAAAGAAGAGCACCGGCAGCACCCATAGAGACCAAAACATTGCGGGCACCCATGCTTTGCAAGGTTTTTGCGTAACGAACAATGTCCTCTGTGGACACGGAGGACATGTCTTGGAAGAAAATATCTGCCATTTCCTGCATGTTCGGTTTGATAAGGAACGGACGATATTTCAATGTGTGCAGCAAAAGTGGACGCTTGGCATCCACAACGACATATAAATCCTTGTGGGATACGGAACGAAGGATTTCGCCGTATACATTGTCCTTTGCTCCGCGCGGTACAGAACCGGAGAGCACGATGGTGTCGCCATCTTTCAGACTTTGCAATTTTTCACACAGCGCATCAATGTCTTCCTGTGTGGCGAGCGGACCGATGCCATTAATCGAGCTTTCGATGGAATCCATCATCTGCACGTCAATACGGCTGAAACCGGTCTGAAGCGGCAGAAAATCATGGGGGATTTCATCTTTGCTCATGATTCGTTCAATTTCTGTGCCGGTAAATCCAGCGACAAATCCGAGTGCCAAGCTCGGTTCCTGCAAAATATGAAGAGCATACGCAACATTGATACCCTTGCCGCCGGGCATGAGGCTCTCGTATCCGGCGCGATTGACGCGTCCTGACTTAAAATCAGGAACTGCGACCAGATAGTCCAAGCATGGATTTAATGTAACAGTATAAATCATACAAAATGACCCTCCTGATAGAGCTAAGTAGGGGATAAAGACAAAGACATCACAAGATGCACAAAAAACGTCTTTTTTTCTCTAACATAGTATAACATATTGAATAAAGGAATGCATCGGATTTTCACGAAAGTTAACGATTTATTTGCAAATTTTTTTGTGACAAAGAAAGAAAAAATCCCGGAAAACAATTGACAGGCAACAGAAGCTATGCTATAATATTTCTTGCTTGACAAGAGAGTTTTCGATACGGAGAGGTATCGAAGTGGTCATAACGAGGCGGTCTTGAAAACCGTTTGTCCGAAAGGGCGCGTGGGTTCGAATCCCACCCTCTCCGCCACATTTTTTCTTGTGAAGACAACAGCCTTTGGAGAAGTACCCAAGTGGTGAAGGGGCTCCCCTGCTAAGGGAGTAGGGCGCGAAAGTGTCGCGAGGGTTCAAATCCCTCCTTCTCCGCCAAAGCAAAACCATCAGACCTCACGGTTTGGTGGTTTTCTTTTTTATCCTTTTTGCTCTTACGTACGGGCCAAACTTGTCTCTCCCTATGGGAGAGATGTCGCGCAGCGACAGAGAGGGCTTTGGCGCCCTCTTTGAGGGAGCTGTCATTTGCTTTGCAATGACTGAGGGAGTTTTATCCAAGATACGCATCAGATTGACTCTAAAACGTATCTGTTTGCGTGCTGCTCCTTCCGTCACGGCTGACGCCGCGCCACCTTCCTCAAGGAGGAAGGCTTTAGCCCTCTCAGTCTTGCTGCGAACCGTGCACTCTCGATCACAGATAGAAAGTTTTTATCTCCTTTTTTCAGAAAAACAGAAACAAATTTCCAGCGTCAACCAAATTATTTGAATTGTGCAAACGTTTTCTCTAAATTTATGTTGACAATTCCTAGTAGACTAGTATATAATAAGCGGGTAAGAAAAACACGGTAAACAAGTAGGAATTATATAGATACGAAAAGAAAGGCGTGAATTCTATGTCGCACGAACATCATTCTCCGGCACACATTCATAACCATCGCGCACTCATCGGCTTCGATAAGCACGGTATTCCGACCATCGTAGCAAAGGCTGACCATCAGGAAGAGACAGCAGACAGTGAAAACGCATTCATTAAGGATTACATGACCGCAGTTGCGGAATATAGAAAGACCTTCCCATCCAAGCAGGATGTCATCGACCAGACGCCGGATCCGGCAGTTCGTGAGATGATGCTCCGTGCAGAGCAGATTGGCATTGACACGGCATTTGACCGCTTTGATGCCCAGCAGCCGCAGTGCAGCTTTGGCCTGGCTGGTGTCTGTTGCAAGATCTGCAACATGGGACCGTGTAAAATCACACCGAAAAGCCCGAAGGGCGTCTGTGGTGCGGATGCTGATTTGATTGTTGCAAGAAATCTGCTTCGCTCTGCTGCTGCCGGTGCTTCTCAGCACGGTATGCACGCGCGAGAAGTGATTCTTTCTCTCAAGTGGGCAGCAGAAGGCAGACTGAATATCCCGATTATGGGACAGCAGAAAATTCGGGATACTGCCAAGAGCTTTGGTATCAAGACCGAGCACAGACAGATTAAGCATATTGCTTCGGATTTGGCAGATGCTCTGTTAGAAGATATGTCTCGTACCGTTCCGGCAGAGCACCGCACCATCAAGGCGTGTGCACCGGCAGAGAGACAGGAGGTCTGGAAGGATCTCGATATTATTCCGATCAGTGCATATCATGAAGTGTTTGAGGCATTTCATAAGTCCGGCTGCGGCACAGACGGCGATTGGAAGAGCATCATGCAGCAGTTCCTGCGCTGTGGTCTGTCGTTTACCTTCTCCGGTGTTGTCGGTGCATCCATTGCAACAGACAGCCTGTTCGGTGTCGGCGACCGCGTGACGTCTAAGGTCAATATCGGCGCACTGAAAAAGGGCTATGTCAATATCGCAGTCCATGGCCATCTGCCGACACTGGTTAGCCAGATTGTCGCCGTTGGTCAGGAAGAAAAATTTGTTGAACTGGCAAAGAGCAAGGGTGCGAAGGGCATTCAGTTCTATGGCATCTGTTGTTCGGGTCTGGCAGCCATGTATCGCTATGGCGGCGTTATCCCGCTGTCCAATGCGGTATCTGCGGAGCTGGTACTGGGTACCGGCGCGCTGGATCTGTGGGTTGCCGATGTACAGGATGTATTCCCGTCTATTATGGAAGTGGCAAAGTGCTTCAAGACAACGGTTGTCACGACCAGTGAATCGGCACGTCTGCCGGGTGCAGAGCGATTTGAATATGACCATCACCACTCTAATATTGAGCAGACTCGTGAGCTGGCAGAAAAGATTGTCATGCGTGCGATTGAAAGCTTTGAAGAGCGCCGCGGTATTCCGGTATATATCCCGCCGTATGAAGTAGATGCAGAAGTCGGCTTCTCTGTCGAGTATGTATGCAAGCGCTTCGGCAGTATGCAGCCGCTGGCAGATGCCCTGCGAGAGGGCAAGATTCTCGGCATCGTCAACATGGTTGGATGCAGCAACCCGAAGGTCCTGTATGAAAAGGCAACCGTTGATGTGGCAGATGTCCTGCTTAAGAATAATGTTCTGATTCTCACCAATGGCTGTGCGGCATTCCCGCTCATGAAGCTGGGTTACTGCAATGTATCGGCACTGGATAAGGTAGGAGACTCGATGCGCGAGTTCCTGGCACCGGATCTCCCGCCGGTATGGCATGTGGGCGAATGTATTGACAATACCCGTTCGACAGGTATTTTTGCCGGTGTAGCCGGTGCAAGCGGCCATAAGATTTGCGAGATGCCGTATGCTTTCACCTCTCCGGAATGGGGCAATGAAAAGGGTCTGGATGCGGCACTTGGCTTCCGTCTGATGGGCATCAACTCGTATCACTGTGTGGAAGCACCGATTTACGGTTCCAAGAACGTCATTGAGTTCCTGAAGGAAGGAACCAAGGAGACTTTGGGTTCGGCCATGCATGTTGATGTCGACCCGGTTGCTCTTGGCAATAAGATTGTAGAAGATATTAAGGCAAAGCGCAGAGCGCTTGGCTGGGATCAGTAACGACAACAAAATCCCTATTTGAAAGGAAGTACCGTCATGAAGAAAAGAATTCTTGCTCTGCTGCTCGCTGTGACAACAGCATTTGCGCTGACAGCGTGCGGCTCCGGCAATACTACAGCATCCAATGGAAGCGCATCGACTGCTTCCGACCCGAATTTTAAGGGAGAAACCATTAAGATTGCGTATCTGCCGATCACCCATGCACTGGCAGTATTTGAAGCAGCAGAAGAACTGAAGGACAATCCGGATGTTCGCGTAGAGCTGGTAAAGTATGGCTCTTGGACCGAGCTGATGGACGCGCTGAACACCGGCAATGTCGATGGCGCATCGGTTCTGGTTGAGCTGGCAATGAAGTCCAAGCAGGAAGGCATCGGACTCAAGGCAGTGGCTCTGGGCCATAAGGACGGCAATGTCATTGTCGCTTCCGATAAGGTACAGTCTGCGGATGATCTGAAGGGCAAGACCATTGCAATTCCGCATCGTCAGTCCTCGCACAATATTCTGGTAAATCTGGAGCTGGCAAAGGCAAATCTGACCGTCAATGACATCAAGATTACCGAGCTGGCACCGACAGAGATGCCGTCCGCTCTGGCAAGCGGTCAGATTGACGGCTACTGTGTTGCAGAGCCGTTTGGCGCACAGGCAGTCAGCCTTGGCGTCGGTCATGTACTGGATGCCTCAGAATCTCTGTGGCCGGACTCTCTGTGCTGCGCACTGGTTATGACAGATGATTATCTCAACAACCATAAGGAAAGCGCAGACAAGTTTATTGCAGCCTATAAGACCGCTGGTGCTAACCTGAACAAGGATAACGAACTGACCGTTGCCGAGCAGTATCTGGGTCAGGATGCAGATGTTCTCAAGACCTCTCTGGAATGGATTTCCTATGATGATTTGGACATCACACAGGATATTTACAACTCTCTGGTAGAGAAGGTCAAGGCTTATGGCTTGTCTGACAATCCGCCGACGTATGAAGACTTCGTTTATCAGGCATCCTAAGGAAAGCAGTGCACACCATGAAAAAACTCCTCTCTGTTAAAAATATTGTGATTTCGTTTGCCGTTCTGCTAGTCATCTGGCAGATCGGTGTAACGGTCACTGACGTCAAAGCAGCGCTGTTCCCCTCTCCGCTGCAAACCTGGAAAGCTCTTGTCGAGATGGCAGAAGACGGAACCCTGCTGCTCGGCATTGAGACCAGTATGTACCGTTTCGCTGTTGGTTATATCGTATCCGTTGTTGTAGCTGTTTTGCTCGGCTTGCTGCTGGGCTGGTTTGGCAAGGCATTTCAGTATGTCAATCCGATTGTACAGCTGCTTCGTCCAATCTCTCCGACGGCATGGATGCCATTTGTTGTTCTGTGGTTCGGCATTGGCGATGTACCGGCAATTGTGATTATCTTTATTGCCGCATTTTTCCCCGTCCTGCTGTCTACGGTGTCCGCCGTCAATGGCATTGACCCGATTTACTTAAAGGTTTCCAAAAACTTTGGCATCAAGCAGCCTGCCCTGATGTGGAAGGTCATTTTCCCGGCAGCTTTCCCGCAGATTGCCAATAGCATTCATCTGGCTCTGGGTACCTCGTGGATTTTCCTGGTAGCCGGTGAAATGGTCGGTGCACAGTCCGGCTTGGGCTATATGATTATTGATGCCCGCAACAATATTCGCGCCGATCAGTTGCTGGCAACCATGATTGTCATTGGTCTGATTGGTTTGATTCTGGATACCCTGCTCAAAAAGTTGGAAAAAGTTGTCCTTCGTTCGTGGGGAGGTGCTGCATAAATGTTTATTGAAATCAAAGATGCATCAAAGACATTTGAACAGAATGGACAGACCTTTACTGCATTGGAAGGTGTCAATTTGTCCATTGAACGCGGTGAATTTATCTGCCTGCTTGGCCCATCCGGCTGCGGCAAGAGTACGCTGCTCAATGCCATTGCTGGCTTCTCTCCGGTGACAAGCGGCAGCATCAAGATTGACGGCAAAGAAGTAACGGAGCCGTCCACCAAGTATGTGACGATTTTCCAGAATTATGGCTTGCTGCCATGGCGCACCGCGGAAAAGAATGTCGAATTGGGCTTAGAGCCGCGCGGTATTCCGAAGGAAGAGCGCAAGAAGATTGCAGAAAAATATCTCGATTTAGTTGGTCTGGTAGACTTTAAGAACAGCTATCCGAGACAGCTGTCCGGTGGTATGCAGCAGCGTGTTGCGATTGCCCGCGCTTTGGCTGTTGATCCGGAAATCATTTACATGGATGAGCCGTTCGGTGCATTGGATGCCATCACCCGTATGAAATTACAGGAAGATATTCGTAATATTTCCCGTGAGGAGAATAAGACGATTATCTTTGTCACCCATGACATTGAAGAAGCCATTTATTTGGCAGACCGTATTGTCATCATGACACCGAATCCGGGCAAGGTAAAGACAGTCGTCAACGTCAAGCTGAGAAGTGACCGCAACAGAACTGCCGATGACTTCCTCGCCGCACGAGATAAGGTGTTTGAGCTGTTCAATATGAAGCATGAAGAGGCTTCGGTTGAATATATGATCTAATTAAATGCAAAAAAATCGCTAGTTCCGAAACGGTTCTAGCGATTTTTTTGCTTTTCGCGGATGAGATAAACTTGTCTCTCCCTCTGGGAGAGATGTCGCGCAGCGACAGAGAGGGCTTTAACTAGCTATCCATCCT
>NZ_JBNMHC010000076.1:0-7856 GCF_050872565.1 Butyricicoccus sp.
CGTGATGGATGGCGATTTTTGAGGAAAGGCGGAACCGTCATGACGTTTGCCAGTCTGCTGGGAAATACTGAATTGAAAGCGGCTTGGCAACATGCCCTGCGCGGACGATTTCCGCAGAGCATTCTGCTGACCGGTCCGAAAGGCATTGGCAAGCTGACGGCAGCGCGCGTGCTGACCATGGCACTGCTATGCGAGAGCACGGGCGAAAAGCCGTGCGGGCAGTGCGCGGCCTGCCGCAAGGTCGAGCAGAACAATCATTCGGATGTCACCTGCATTGATTTGGGTGATGCAGAGATCAAAGTAGACACGGCGCGCCGCATTCGGTCGGATTGTGCTGTCTATCCGGGTGACAGTGACCGCCGGATTTTTCTCATTCGCCATGCGCAGAATATGAACGCTGCGGCGCAAAATGCGCTGCTCAAGCTGCTGGAAGAACCGCCGGAATACGCCTTTTTTATTCTGATGACGGAAAATGAAAGTGCAATTCTGCCTACGATTTTGTCGCGCTGTACGCAATATGCCTTGGCTCCGCTGGATCGGGGATCCGTGCTGCATCTGTTGCGGCAAAAATATCCGGACAAAGATGCTGCTATCTTGCAGGCTGCCGCCGCAGGCTGTCAGGGCATTGCAGGAGATGCGATTGCGGCACTCAGCGAAGAGGCGGAGGAGATCACTCAGATGGCGGGCGAGTTTTTGTGGGCGCTGGACAGCAAAAACGAATTACGCCTGCTGCAAGCAGCTGAGCACTGCTCCGGCTTGTCACGACAGCAGTTTTCCCATGTGCTGACGGCTTTGCGCACAGCCATGCGCGATGCGATTTTCTGCGCACACGGCATGGCATCGCCGCTGCTTCCGGCACTACAGGAACAGACCCATGCCGTGAGCCGCAGGCTCACCGTTCGACAAATGCTCGCGCTGTACGATTGGATGGGCGAGCTGGATGAACGCATTTCCCGCAATCCGAGCATGGCATTGCTGACAGGCTGCCTTGCTGCCGGAAGTTTTGAGCGGATACAATAGATTTTATGAGAGAGCGTTTTGCCGGTTTGGCGAGACGTAGGAGGAACAATTTTGGCTCAGATTATAGGTGTCCGATTCAAAGAAGTCGGAAAAGTATATTATTTTGACCCGTGCGGCATCGAGACGACGGTGGGACAGCATGTCATTGTCGAGACGGCGCGCGGCGTAGAATATGGAGAAGTCGCAATTGCCAACAAAGACATCGCAGAGGGCGAAGTCGTCAAGCCGCTCAAAAAGCTGCTGCGCGTTGCGACACATTCGGATGAAAAGGTCGTAGAGACCAATCAAAAGCGAGCAAAGGAAGCCTTTGCGATTTGTGAAAAGAAAATTGTCGAGCACAAGCTGGATATGAAGCTGGTCTCGGTCGAATATACGTTTGATTTAAATAAGGTGCTGTTTTACTTTACTGCGGACGGCCGCGTGGATTTCCGCGAGCTGGTCAAGGATCTGGCATCGGTATTCCGCACGCGCATTGAGCTGCGCCAGATTGGCGTGCGCGACGAAGCGAAGGTTCTCGGCGGACTGGGCATTTGCGGCAGACCGCTGTGCTGCGCATCGTTCTTGGACGATTTCCAGCCGGTTTCCATCAATATGGCAAAACAACAGAACTTGTCGCTCAATCCGACAAAGATTTCCGGCACCTGCGGCAGATTGATGTGCTGCCTGAAATATGAGCAGGAGGCCTATGAAGAGCTGGCGCGTGTGACACCGCGTGTCGATTCCACGGTACAGACGCCGGATGGCGTCGGCGTGGTGCTCAGCAATGCCATGCTACGCGGACAGTGCACGGTACAGCTGGAGGATGATCCGGATACGCCGCGCATCTATGCCTGCACGGATTGTCAGGTCTTGCAGGCGGGCCGCAGAACGCGCCGCCCGGCACGTCCGACAACGGCAAAGCCGGCAGCTGCCGCACCGAAGGTGGCGGAAAAGCTGGTCGATACGGTGGAGACAGCGGAGCAGGGTGCAGAGACACAGACCGAGCCGCAGCAGGAGCGCCGCCGCGCCGAGCGTCCGAAGCGCCGCCGGAAAAATCCGGATGCCGCACCGAAGTCAAACAATGAAAAAGAATCCGGCGAAAAGCAGGAAAAGTCAGGAAAATCCGGCGACAAGCAGCATAAAAATCGCCCGCGCCGTCCGCGCCGCGAGCGCAGCAGAAATGAGCAGGGCGATTCCCGTCCGGCACACAACGAGCGCCGTGCATCGGAGGACAAGGAGTTTGTCGATGCGCATCGCCCGCCGCGCCGCCGCCGTCCGAAGAGACGTCCAAAAGAAGAAAACAAAACCGGCGCACCGGAAGCATAACAGAGACAAAGCATCTGCCAATTGGCAGATGCTTTTTTCGTCAGGATGCTTGATGAATAGAGGTGTATATGCTACACTGAGAACAGGAAATGTTGATGGGCAGAAGCTGTACATTTTGCATTTTCATGATATAATGAAATCTAGAAAATAAGAATATAGAAAAGAGTTCAAAGGAGGCTTCCTTCCGCCGCTCGACAGCATAGAGATACAGGGAGGAGAAAGAGCATGAGACATAACTATTTATCGGCAGATTTGGCCAACGAAATCGGCGGCCAAAATCGACACATTGTTCTGTTTGGCCAGGTAGGCAGTGGCAAGACAAGTATTTTTAATCTTCTGGTTTCTCATAAGAAGGACATTGAGCAGAAGGGAACAGAGAAGTATAGCCCGATTGTTGGCAGCTGTCGTCTCGGACACATCGGTGAGGTGACACTGATTGATACGGCGGGACTCAATGATGTCAGTGAATTGAACGGCGAAAATGCCACGACAGTGCGCAATATCGTTCGCCGCGCGGACATTGCGATTTATGTCATTAATATTCAGGAGTTTGACGAGGAAGCACGAAAGACCTATCAACATGCACATGATTGGCTCATCAAAAACGATGTGCCGTATTTGCAGGTATTTAACCGCTGCGATGAAGCATATGCGGGCGATATTGCCAAGCTCAAGATGGAGTTTCCGGATGCCATCTTTATTTCCGCCAATACATCCGGTTCGGTTTCGCTGCTGCGCGCCCGTCTGTCGCAGATGGTGCGCACGAGCGAGGACTTTGAAGGTTCGCTGATACCGGATAATCTGGTGCGAGAGGGCGATTATGTCGTAATGGTAGTGCCGGAATCCGGCTTGATTCATGAGTATCTGATTATGATGGACTTGATTAACCGCGGAGCACGCTGTGTCATCATTCATGAGGATGATTTAGAAAACGCACTCAAAGAGATTCCGCGTGTCGATCTGGTCATTGCCTATGCGCGCTCGTTTAGCAAGGTGCGCGGTATTGTGCCGGAGAGCATTCCGCTGACCTCGTATTCCTTGTTGTATGCCAAGCAGCGCGGTGTGCTCAAGGAATTTATCGATGGTGCACGCACATTGGGCAATCTGAGCAAGGACAGCCGGATTCTCGTTGCTGTTGGCAGCCGTGCGAGTGAAGTATACAAGGAGATCGGCCGCATCAAGATTCCGCGTTCGCTGCGCCGCCTGATTGGCGAGGAGCTGCAAATTGATTATAATTTCGGCTTGGATCTGCCGGAAAATCTGGCAGAGTATGATCTCGTCATTCACGACACCGGCGCAACCATGTCCACTCGCTCAGTACAGGCGCGCGTGGCAATCTGCCGCGAAGCAGGCGTTCCGTCCGCAAACTACGGAACCGTGCTGGCACAGCTGGCAGGCATTCTGGATCGATGTGAACAGGTTTTGCTTCTGGAAGAAGAATAACAGATAAAAAAGACAAAACCGGATGCTCTTACGGGGCATCCGGTTTTTGTGTCACGAAAGTTTATCCCGAAAACGCAAAATTTGCGTTGCTTCTGCAAAATAACAGAAAAATATTCATCAAATTTGGACAAAATGCTGTAAAATACGCCAATGCGTTGTGCAAAACAAAAACATTTTGTAATTTTGATAAATTATCCTTCAAATTCCCGATGAAATGCTGTATAATTTTTCTAGAGATACCTTCTGAATCCGCAGAAGGACGATCTATGAAAAAATTAAAATAGGAAATATGAGGTGTTTTGAAATGGGCTATATGGAAGAATATCGCAAGTGGATGGACTCTCCGGCTCTGACCGCAGAGGAGCACGCCGAGCTGGCAGCTCTGGAGGGCAACGAAAAGGAAATCCAGGAGCGATTTTTTGCGCCGCTGTCCTTTGGCACAGCAGGTCTGCGCGGTACCATGGGTATCGGTCTGTATAAGATGAACCGCTTTACCGTTGGTGCAGCGACACAGGGACTGGCAAACCTGATTAAGCAGTACGGTCCGCGTGCCATGCAGCGCGGCGTAGCGATTGCTTGCGACAGCCGTCTGCATTCGGATGAGTATTCTCATCTGGCAGCCAGCATTTTGGCAGCAAACGGCATCAATGTCATTGAATATGAATCCCTGCGTCCGGTTCCAGTGCTGTCGTTTGCGGTTCGTACCTATGGCACACTGGCAGGCGTTATGATTACGGCTTCTCACAACCCGAAGGAATACAACGGCTACAAGGTTTACTGGGAAGACGGCGCACAGCTGCCGCCGAAGGAGGCTGACGTTGTAGCAAAGGAAATGGACGCGCTGGACATGTTCACAGACGTCAAGACCATGGATCATCAGGAAGCCATTGACAAGGGTCTGATTACGATTATCGGACCGGAATCCGATGAGATTTATCTGCGTCAGATTCAGAAGATGAGCATCAATCCGGACTGCATCGCACAGGTTGCCGATGATTTCAAGATCATCTACACCCCGTTCCACGGTGCAGGCTACAAGCTGGTTCCGGAAATCCTCAAGCGCATCGGCTACAAGCATGTCATTTGCGTGCCGGAGCAGATGGTCATTGACGGCAACTTCCCGACCGTAAAGTCTCCGAATCCGGAGAACAAGGAAGGCTTTAACATCGCTATCGAGATGGCAAAGCAGCAGGGTGTTGACCTGATTATCGGTACCGATCCGGACTCTGACCGCTGCGGCACCGTGCTCAAGAGCAGCACCGGCGATTATGTCACCCTGAGCGGCAACCAGATGGGCGTGCTGCTGATTGACTACATCATCACCGCAAAGAAGCTGACCAACACCATGCCGCCGCATCCGGCAGTGCTCAAGTCTGTTGTTTCGACAGAGATGGCACGCAAGGTTGCCAACGACAACGGCGTTGCTTGCTTTGATACCTTTACCGGCTTCAAGTTCCTCGCAGAGAAGATCAAGGAATTCGAGGCTACCGGTTCGCATCAGTATCTGTTCGCCTTTGAGGAGTCTTATGGCTACCTGTGCGGCGACCATGCCCGCGACAAGGACGCTGTCATTGCTTCCATGCTGATTGCAGAGATGGCTGCTTACTATCGCACCAAGGGCATGACCCTGTACGATGCAATGCAGGATATGTATAAGCGTTATGGCTACTACGCAGAAGAGACCCTGTCCATCGTGATGCCGGGCGTATCCGGTCTGACTCGCATGGCAGAGCTGATGAAGGAACTGCGTGAGACCCCGCTCAAGGAAGTTGGCGGCACCGCAGTCAAGGATGTTCGCGACTTGCAGTCCGGCATCCAGACCGAGCTGGCAACCGGCGCACAGACCGAAGTAGAGCTGAAGGGTCAGAACGTACTGTATTACGATCTGGAAGACGGCACGAGCTTCATCATTCGTCCGTCCGGCACCGAGCCGAAGGTCAAGGTTTACATCATGGCAAACGGCAAGGAAAAGGCAGAAGTGGACGCAAAGATCGAGAAGTACGCTGCTGCTGCAAAGGAAATCGTCAAGTAATTTCATACAAACAACGAATCCCTCCGGAGAAACCCGGAGGGATTTTTTGTTTAATCACATGGAATATACGAGACAAGATCAAACCAGAATGTTACTTGGATAGCGTTATCAATATCGGCGGGACTGTGTTCACCAGTGTCTACCGAAGATTGAATGGTTATTTCATCTGCCTGTTCTGCGAGCTGTAAAATTGTGTGTTTTACAGAGCCTTTAAAACTAAACGCATCACAGATTAAAGTAATCCAACCTGCGTGGTCATCAGTATCTACGAGCAAATTTGCACCGATTTCCTGTGCCAAAGATGCGCAGTGTGAGGACAGCTGATGAAACAGTTGAAATTTATCTGTGTTTTGTACGGTTGGGGTTTGGCTGTCAGTATCAGAATAGTAATACTTTTCAATCCGCATGGGACATCCCTCCTGTATGATAGAATACCAATATTATACTTACATTTTTCAGTATATTCAAGTATCTCTTTTCCTACGATAATAAAACATATATCGTGGGAGGAGGTGCCGGTTTGGTTGATTACAGTCCGCTATGGGCAACAATGAAGCAAAAACAGATTACAACATATACGTTAATCACAAAATACGGCATCAATACCCGAACGATTTTTAATTTAAAACACAACAAAGGGATTACAGTCTATACACTGGAGAAGCTGTGCAACATCTTGCAGTGTACGCCGAATGATGTTTTACGGTTTATAGATAGCAATTCATGAATAATTATTATAAAAGATTACGGCGATTATAGATTATATATTTTACCGGATACGAACTTGCCGGAATCAGCCCTCTCAGTCATTTGCTGCGCAAATGCCAGCTCTCCCGGAGGGAGAGCCAAGAAGGCTCCATCTTTGAGGGAGCTGGATTCGCCGCAGGCGAAGACTGAGGGAGCAGCCAATTCGCCCTGATGAATCAGAGTAACTCGAATACAGACTTGCTCACGAGCGGCTCCTTCCGTCACGGCTGATGCCGCGCCACCTTCCTCAGAGAGGAAGGCTTTTATTTTATGCACAGACCCACTCGTCTCTCCCTCTGGGAGAGATGTCGCGCAGCGACAGAGAGGGCTTGTGCCGGTTAGAAATTCTCTCAGATTTACCTGAGACGACAAAAACCTCCTGTTTTCGCAGGAGGTTTTTGCATATAAGGTGGTATGAGAAGAAAAATAGATAGGCTTAGGTTTCGTCAGAGGAGAGCAGGGAGACATCCTTGCCTTCCAGAATGTAGTTGGTGGTACGCATAGCGCACATCTTGCCGCACATCGAGCAGGTATGACGATCCTTCGGCGGCTTGGACTCAAAGTATTTGCGTGCCTTTTCCCCGTCAATGGCGAGATCAAACATCTCATCCCAATCCAGACGGCGGCGAGCATCGCTCATCTTGTTGTCAATATCCCGTGCGTGCGGGATGCCCTTTGCCATATCTGCGGCATGAGCTGCGATTTTGGAGGCAATAATGCCTTCCTTTACGTCATTGACGTCCGGCAGACGCAGATGCTCTGCTGGGGTGACATAGCACAGAAAGTCTGCACCATATGTCGCTGCAATGGCACCGCCGATAGCAGAAGTGATATGGTCATAGCCTGGGGCAATATCGGTTACGATTGGACCGAGAACATAGAACGGCGCACCGTGACACAGACGCTTTTCGATTTCCATGTTCGCCTTGATTTCATTGAGCACCATGTGACCCGGTCCTTCGATCATGACCTGTACATTCTTTTCCCAAGCGCGCTTGGTCAGGATGCCCAGTTCAATCAGCTCAGTAATCTGGCTGGCATCGGTGGAGTCATGGTTGGAACCCGGACGCATAGCATCGCCAAGGCTAATGGTGACATCGTATTCGTGCAGAATATCACATAGCTCATCGAAATATTCGTAGAACGGATTTTCGTTTCCGGTCATCTCCATCCATGCGAACAGCAGAGAGCCGCCGCGCGATACAATGTTGGTCAGACGCTTGGTCTGCTTGAAGGTATCAATGGTCTTGCGGTTGATGCCTGCGTGAATGGTCACAAAGTCTACGCCGGTCTTGGCGTGCGCTTCGAC
>NZ_JBNMHC010000077.1:0-7803 GCF_050872565.1 Butyricicoccus sp.
TATGATGTATATAATCGCTTTCCCCTTCAAGCGTTATATAGTTTAGGGAGTGTTTTGCCTGCGTTTACGCAGCCAGAGCGCGAGCGCAGACGCGCCGCACATCAGTGCCGCCCCGAGCAGCGCCGCCAGCGCGGAGGAGCGGAAGTCGCCGGTGGAGGGTAATACGCCACCAGATTCCGGTTTATTCTCTACTGTTAATATATACGAATTACCGGATTCTTTCAACTCAGCTTCTGTGCCGTGTTGACCCAAAGATACTTTACCGTCTTCCACGATGAGATCGATATGATCGATTAGTTTCGTGTATCCACTCGGTGCTTGGGTCTCGGTGATGGTGTAATGGCCATCGTCGAGACGAAGACCGCCGAAGTCGGTTGTGCCGTCGCTTCCGGTAGTAAACGTACCCAAGTCGGTATCGTTTCGCTTGATGGTGAACGTTGCGCCCTCAAGCGGCTGGGCGCCGCTCGTGCTGCTGACCTTCCTGAGGGTCAGCGTTCTGTCGGATACATTGGTGATACGCATCACCGTGTCCTTACCATCATCGTCGTCCTTGTTGTCTGAGGGCTTCGTGATTTTCACGTTGCCTATATCGGACACCGTAACGGTATATATGGTCGTGTCGAGTGCATAGCCGGTAGGAGCTTTCGTCTCCTTCATATAATAGGTACCGGCGGGCTGAGCGGCAAACTGTACCGTACCGTCTTTCTGTGATTCTGCTGTTGCAACAGCAGTCGCAGCCGAACAGCTTTCATCGGAATACAGCGTAAACTCTGCGCCTTGCAGCGCACGGTTAAGGCCATCCATCTTCTGGAAGCTGATGTAGCCCTTCGCCAGACTGTTGTTCACCACAAACAGTGCATGGGTGGCATAGTGCGTTTCGTCGTCACTGTCCTGCCATGTCGCCTTCGATTGGGTAAATCCTGATGTATTGACAAGCTTATCCTCCGTCTCCGGTCTTTCGTCGCCATCGCAGTACTTCGCAGTTTCATACGAAACGTTGTAGTCCGCGTAGCCGTCCTCGTCTGCACCGGCGTCATACGCCGTACTGCCGATGTATGTCTCTCGCAGCTCGTACTTCGCAACTGCGCCGTCGATAAACAGCGGAAGGTTTTTCCACTCGTACTGCCAGTTGTTGTCCGCACTGAGCGTCTGCGTGTACTGAGAGCCGCTCATCTTGGCGCCGTTGCGCCAAAGCTCAACGGTAACAGACTTTCGGTCAGCTGGAAGTGTGCTGTCGTTCCACTGCTTCAAGGCAGTGACCGTCGTCAGCAAACGGGACTCGTTTTTGATGGTTAGGATTGTTCCATCTCCCGAATTAACCCATTGGTTATTATCGCCATCTGAAACTGTAGATATTTTGCCATTTGCATCCACATCAATAGTAATTGTCAAAGCACCCTTGTAGCCCAAGGGGATTTCTTCCGTTAGTTTGTATTTGCCGGTCGGCAATCGGATGTATATGTAGCCGGTCTGGTCAGTCATGATTACTTTGTTGGCCATCACCATATAACCTTGATCTTCCAGATTTTTAGCCATATCATCGTCATCGCTTGATGCGTCTGCTTGCGGCAGTTCTACTACATACTCAGAGGTCTTGCCTTTTCGCCACAGAACAAAATCAGGGGATTCCGTGTTATCTTCGTTTAAGCGGCTGAGCGTGAAGTTGACATTTTTCAGACCGTTTTGTGTGGCAGAGTCTATCTTCTGGATGGTTAGATCGCCTGCACTGACATAGCGGTTCTCGAACGCAATAGTCTGATACGCGCTGGATGGTACATCGGTCGGATATGCCTCTGCTACCAGCTCAATACCCGTTTCAGCAGTCTGGCCTTCATACGCTTCCCATACATCATTTGTAATGTCTTCCAGCGTACAATTTTTAATCATATACCGGTATGTGCCGTTGTACAGCAAATTGTCCGGTGAGGAGTCTTTGTCCGTCGGAGCTTCGTAGTTGTTTTCTTTCACTCGGTACGCTCGCCCCTGACGGCCGGTTAGAATCCACGTGTACGTGTCTGTCGCCGGGTCGTAACTGTCATAGCCGCGCTCTGTGGCATCTGGTATATTTGTGTCATTTGGCTTCAGCACCAGCGTGTAGTCTGTGGTGACATCCTGTGTAGCAGTTTCGTCCGTTTCGCTGAGTCCTTCAATCTCATCAATCGCCGTTTGTGCGTGTTCATGCGTGACGGAAATCGAATAGTTCTTCTTGACCTTCTCAATCGCGGTTTGATTGCCCGCAAAGGTCTTGGTAACTACTGCGTGCGCTTCTTTTGCAACGAGTACGCCGTCAATATGCCAAGCATCTGCGCTCTGATACTTCAGTACGTACCAACGAACAGCGAAATTGTCGGTGGTCAAGTCCTCTTTCTTGATTTCCTTGCCATCTAATTTCATTTTTTTGACTGCTTCACTACTCCAACCGTCGTCATCTCGCAGATTTTCCAGCACTTCTTCATCGGTCGGGAAAGATTCCAGCGTAAGCGAAACAGGTGTTGTTCCATTTGTACCTTGCTCGGCTGTCGTATAAATCGGCACATCGGTCATCTTACGAAGCGTTGCATCGACATCATAAGCGGTCGAGTCACTTTTACTGGCTATAATACTGAACATAGAATTCTTATTATCTTCCCACTGGGACGTTTTATTCATAGCATCGGTGTCATAGATTCTGGTCGCATAGACAGACTCGGTAAAGCTGCCCTTATCTCGGCCACTTACGCCGTTACTTGCGTTATCCATGATTTCACATTCCAGTGATACATAGAAGTTTACCGTTGCCGGGCGGCTGTTTTCGTCTACCGCTTTCCAAACCGCAGTCAAGCTAATCAGCTCATAGTTTTGGTATCCATCTATGTCGGAGAGCTTCGTTCCCGGCTGGATAATGGTATTTGTTCCATCTATCTGCCAGCCTTTGAAGATATAATAGAAGGTTCGCGGATGACTGCTCTCTACCAGCGTAACTTGTGCGCGGTCGGAATCCGTAGGAAGAATCGTATCGTTTCCATTAAATCGGGTTTCGTAAGAAATACTCTTCGTTGGTTTCTTTTCGATAGAACCATCGGTTACAATCTCCTGTTTTTCCGGCTGTGCAAAGGTACTGGTATCCGTCAGCTTTTCCGGCGTAACTCGCGCATCATAGGTTAGCCGCTTTGCGCCATCCTTCCATACGATGAACTGAACCGGCTCCAGAATATCGGATACTGTGTACTTTAGCGGATTGTCCTTGTCTTTCTCTACCTTGGTTGCGGTCGTCAATGGCTTGCCAGTATTTTTGTTCACAGGAATCCAGTGGTATCCAGCCGGAAGCTCCGGCAGAGTATATGTCGTGTTTTCGGTTCTTTTCACCTGTACTGCCTCAGGATAAGTAATACTTGTATTAGACGGCAATATGCCCAGTCTATCCTTCGCAGAAACGGTATAACGCACGCTGTTGTCTCTCAACAAATTGGTATTGTTTGGACCCCAGAACGATCTGTTGTCACTCCGAGTAGGCGCATAGTAGATGGAAATGCCCTTGTTTCCGTCGGTGGCTTTATTGGTAAACAGAACGCTCCATTTTCCACCTATCTGCTGCGTAGGTATATCTGCATAGATGTTCGCCGCAGGAAAGTTAATGGTCGTATGCGGGAAGATATTTCGATTATTGTCGTCAGTAAAGCTGCTTGCCTCAAATCCATATGAACCAAAGATGTTTTGCAGCTGGTCAACTGTCAGATAATATCTGGTCTGCTTTATCTCTTCGCCTTTGGAGTCCTTGGTGGTATATTCTGTCGTCTGCGTATCAGCAACAGTAAAGGAATCTATACCTCCGACAAACTTGTCATTGGTGTACTTCCATTCTGTTCCTACTGGCACCCAAGCGTCATCTATCGCGATGTACGCATTGATCGCCACTTCATTCGCCGCCAAGGCTACATTCTTCGCCTGTCCAGTCGTGACAATTAACTGCCGGTCAACGGAAACCTTAATCGTAACAGTTTTTTTATCTGTGGTCTGCTCCAATTGAATCAACGAGCCGTCCTTGTCCGTTACGATCCACTTTACACCATCCTTGTATGGAAGCGTAAGCGTGGTTTCGGTACCATTCAGGAAGAGCTTTTCCGTCTTGTCCATATCAGGAAAGTCGTTATTCTTGTCGTCAAACGTAATGGTGTAGAAGGCATTCTCCTTGGCAGGAGCAGCGTTGTTTGCAGTACTTATGCCTTTAGAATTCTTTGTCTTGTTATTGGGCACATAATACAGTTTGATAACATTACCAGTCGTGTCAAACGCGTCCGTTACCAACGGCAGAAATCGATTTCCAGCAGGGTCTGTATCTAGAGTCTGATCTGGATACATATTAGTATCATTCACAATAGAAGTTTTAATATACCGTGTCGTAACACCGATATGATACTCGCCATCTACTAAACCAGTGAAACCATACGCTTGATAAATATCCCACAGCTCTTGCTCCGTGATATAGTAGTTTGTTCCATTCCAGTTTGCTCTGCTGATGCCTGTATCCTTTAGAAGCGTCCATGTACCATTCAGCGAAACGTAGGCTTCCAATTTGATTTCATTTCTGTCTGTAATGGTTTTTGTTGTCGCCGTTACATTAGAATGCAAATTGAATGTCAACTTGGCAGAATTGCCATCATCAGAAACTTTTTGCTTCACATAAAGCGCAGCATCGGTATTATTCTTTTTCGGAGCTGTGCCCAGAACCGACCATGTTACGCCATCTTTATACGGTACCGTAATGGTGACTTGACCACCTCTCAGATACATCGTCGATGGAACATTTGCAAGTCCTGTCGAATCCTCAAACGAAATAATATAGAACTGGTTGTCTGTCAGAACGTCCGTATCCGTCTTTGCAAACGAATTTTCCGTAACATGTTTAATGTTCGGAACATAGTACACGGCGATGCCAGCGACTCTATTATCCTCTGTTGCCTGAATCGTATTGACTCGCCATGAGCCATTGTCATTTTCGCTTCCGGCATTCGTAGAAATGGTCTCCGCACCAATGGTACTGCTCGGAAAATGCTTGGAAAGCTCATCAGCAGATTTATTTGCATAATCTGATGCCTTAAAACCGTAAGAACCAAACAGACTTTCCAGCTGTGCAGAAGTCAGATAGTATCGATTGCTGCCAGTGTCAGTTTGAGCTGTGCTAATTTTCTGGAGCGTAGAAGAAACCTTCTTCCACTCGCCATTGACGGAAATGTAACCGGATACCGCTACTTCGTCGTCTGCTAAGCCATCGGTTGTGAGCTTGATAGACTTTGTGACGTTCTCTAGTGTATAAGTCGCAGTTTTTTTGTCGTCTGAGACTGTAGTAGGTGTGATTTTTTGCGTGGAACCGTCAGAATCAATATACCAGTTGACACCGTCCTTGTACGGAAGCGTGATGGTTTTGCTTGTTCCCGTCAACGCATATTGGGTGTCCGGGAGCGGCACGCCAGAGAACTTGCCCGCTTCGTCCTTCGCAGTGATGGAGTAGAAGGTGTTGGCTTCAATAAATGCAGTATTTACTTCATGATTTTTAGAACCAGCGCCGATAAATATTGCACCTGAATCCCGCTTATTACCGCTAAACGTTGCTCCTAAAAGATCCTTATTATTTTTAGGAGCGTAATACAAATCAATATTGCTTACATTTGTTTTTGTTAACGGAACTTTATATCCTTGGTTGTCATTGTCATTGCATGGATACGCATCTGCCCACAAAGTATCTGGGTGATCATATTCACTACTTTTGATGTGGGAAGCAATTGGAAAATATAGATTCTGCGGGTCCTCCGCTGCTTTCGTATTATCTGGCTGATACGAATCAACATCGAAACCATAGCCACCATATATCTTACCTAAATCGCTAGCTGTGATATAATATCGATCTCCTCCCCACTTGTTCTTATCAGTACCTGCCGCTTTATAGCTATTTTTACCGAAAGAAACCGTAGAAACTTCCAATTTCTCTTTGTTGACAAAGATATAGCAGTGCACCATTACATCGTTTGTGACCGTTTTTGTCGTATAGGTTATCGGATGGTCAATATTCTCTATCGTAATCGGTATATACTCACCATCATGCTTGGGAAATTTGTCGCTAATTGCCAGACCATTTGTTGTGTTCTGACAAGTCCATGTAACATCCTTTTTGTATGGCAACTTGAATGATACATTTTTACCCGACAAATAGTACTTCGTGTTGGGCAAAGTCACATCTTCGCCAAGCAGTCCATCTGGGTCTTCTACTTTAATAGAATAGAACGAATTGGCCTTTGCCGCATTATTTCGCGCCGTATCTCCTTTAAATTCTGTAGTAGATGCATTATTCGGCAAGTAAAATACTTGCACTGAGTTATTGCTTTTGGCTACTAACGGTAAATACCAACTGTCACCTTGTGAAATCGGATCATTATCCGCCCAAATATCTTTTAGAGTGTCTCCACCTTCACAACCAAAAATACGGGTATTTCCGATATTATTAAGATCCCAATCCGTTGATTTAAAACCATACTCTCCGTAGATATACTCTAGTTCTTCAGCCGTAATATAATATTTACTTTTGATTGTATCATATTGACTTTTTTGTAATCTTTTGAGGTCTGTTTTTACTTCTGTCCATGTTCCATCTAATGCAACATACGCGGTGAGTTTAATAGACTTCGATTCATCTTCTTGTTCTGTATGCTCACCCGTTGTAATTAAAATTGGGTCTGAAACGCTTGAAAACGTGAATGTAATTGTTTTTCGGTCATTGCTAATCGTTTTTTCGGCGTCCAGTAACACCTTTTTAAGCGGAGTTAGCTTACCATCTGTCGAGCAATACCAAGCAGTCCATGTAGCATTTTCACTGTACGGAAGCGTCACGGTTGCTTTATTTCCCGACCATACATATTTTGCATCAGGTAATGTTTCGTCAGGAAACTGTCCTGCTTCATCTGTGGCTGTGACAGAGAACATACTATTTGCACTCAGAAATTCGGTATCTTTGGAGAAAGAATAGGTTCCTTGACTGTCCGTACCACTATAATCAGCTATTACATAACCGGCGGCATTTGCATTGTTCGGCACGTAATACAAGGCAACATCTCTGTAATTATCTTGTGTGTTGACTATTGGTATTTTGACACCCTGCTTATCACCAAAGTTATGCGCCGCAGCATCTGCCCAGATTTTCGCCGGATTATTATGTCTGTCAATTTTTTCTGAGATAGCATTCGCAAAGATGTACTTCTGTGAATCATTAGTATCTGGGTCAAACTCCGAGGCATCAAATCCATACTCCCCAAAAACCGTCTCTGCTTGCTTAGCCGTTACGTAGTAACGAGTATTGTTCTTTCCACTGCCCCAAGGATCATATTTTTGCGTAGCATGTGTATGCAATTTGCCAATCTCTTTTGGCTCTCCATTGACCAGCACAAAGCAATGTACCTGTACATCATCCGCATATTCCTTGCTAGCATCTGTTGTCAAGACGAGCTGCTTGTCGATAGCTTTTACCGTTACCTTGCCGGTCGTTTCGTCAATGGTAACATTGTCTCCGCCCTTTTCAACATACCACTTGACATCTTTGCCATCCTTGTCTGTCAAAGGCAAAGTAAAGGTAGCATCAGAACCGTATAAATAATACTTGTCTTTATTAGGCAGAGCAGTACCCTCAGCGAATGTCTTATCTGTATCTACTGATACAGTATAGAACGAGTTATCTCTGAGGACAGCGGAATCAGTTGGACTCGCCCAGCCATTGCGGTCTGGTGTACCATCTAAGAAACGGGAATCATATTCTGTTGTGTTATGCGGTGTATAATA
>NZ_JBNMHC010000078.1:0-7768 GCF_050872565.1 Butyricicoccus sp.
CCTGCTTTCAGTGCGGATTACCGCTGCCGGTGCAGTCACAGATTGCAGATGAAATTGCGTACTTCCGCGCGTATTATCAAACATTAAAACCGGCAGTCTTTTTGTCTTATGAACGAGAAGCCTATTATGAAGCAGATGGCGGAGAGCTTCGCGTGACATTTGATGAAAATATTTTGTATCGAGAGCAAGAGTTTTCTTTGGGCAGTTCCATTTATGGCACACCGATCTTGCCGCGCGGACAAACGCTGATGGAGATCAAGACGACAGGCGGCTTGCCGTTGTGGATGTGTCGTGCACTCAATCGTCTGCATATTTACCAGACATCGTTCTCCAAATATGGGAGAGCGTATCAAGATATTTTACAAAAATCAAAGAAACAAAAGGAGTATTCATATGTTTGTTCATGTTTTTCAGGGATTGTTTGATTCGGATTTGACACAGGTGATTTCGCTCACGGACTTTTTACTGTGCGTGTGCAGTGCCTTGGTCATCGGATTGATTTTGGCGGCATTTTACATGTATCGCACGAAATACACGAAGAGCTTTGCAGCGACGCTCGCTCTGCTTCCTGCGATTGTTTGCGTGGTCATTTTGATGGTCAATGGCAACGTAGGTACCGGTGTCGCTGTTGCCGGTGCATTTAGTTTGGTTCGCTTTCGTTCTGTACCGGGATCGGCAAAAGAAATCGGTGCGATTTTTCTCGCCATGGGCACAGGCTTGATTGTTGGTATGGGATACATCGGATATGCTTTTCTGTGTGCGGTTTTACTCGGATTTGCCAGTGCACTGTTAAACGGCATAGATTTTGGCAGCAAAAAAAGCACCGCACGGTATAAAACACTGCACATCACCATTCCGGAAGATTTGGATTATACCCATGTTTTTACACCGATTTTAGAGCAGTACACATCTAACTATGCATTGACACAGGTCAAGACAACCAATATGGGCAGCTTATTCAAATTAACATACGATTTAACCTTGTGCCATGCAGGGGAAGAAAAAGAGATGATTGATGCGCTGCGATGCCGCAATGGAAATTTGGAAATTTCTATTTCTAACCAAGAGACGAGTACTAACGCACTATAACGAGGTGAATGGGATATGAAAAGAATACATGCAATGAGTTTTCTACTTGTCGGTGTTTTGGCCTTGACTGGATGTGGTACAACTGGGACAGAAAACTCTGGAAGCGCGTCCGTGACAACGACAACAAGTAGTACGAATTCTTCACAGGTTAGTACAACAGATTTATTTTCCAGCAGAGATTTAGAAGTTGGATATGACCAAGAGACCAGCACGAAGATTACCCTTTCCGGTACCAGCGCGTCTTGCGATTCGGATGCCGTGCAGATTGACGGCAGCACAGTCACTATTACGGATGAAGGCGCGTATATTTTGTCCGGCACATTGGATAATGGTATGATTATCGTCAATGCGGAGGATTCTGATAAGGTGCAATTGGTGCTCAATGGGGTAACGATTACCAATGCGACTTCGGCAGCGATTTATGTTGCACAGGCGGATAAAGTATTTCTTACCACGGCGACCGGCTCAGAAAATACGCTGAAAAACGGCGGAGAATATACAGCAATCGATGATAACAATATTGATACAGTAGTTTTCTCGAGATCTGATCTGACATGCAATGGCGAAGGTTCGCTGACGATTTCAGCAGAGGCTGGTCATGGTATCGTATCGAAAGACGACTTGGTTTTGACCAGCGGTACGTATACCATTACGGCGGAAAAACAGGGTATTTCCGGCAAGGACAGCGTGTGCATTGCAGATGGCACGTATACCATTACATCGGGAAAAGATACAATTCATTGTGAAAATACAGAAGATACTGACAAGGGATTTATTTATATCGCGGATGGAACCTTTATCCTTCAGGCAGACGGAGATGGCATCAGCGCAAGTGCATCCGTTCAAATTGATGCCGGAGACTTTTCAATTACAACCGGCGAAGGCAGTGCCAGCGCAACGATGAAAACCGAGCAGATGGGCGGTCCGCGACAGGAAAATCAAACCGAGACAACCATAGAAGAAGATTCGACCAGTCAGAAGGGCATCAAATCCGGCACAACATTGGAGATACTTGGCGGAACGTTTACAACAGATACAGTAGATGATTCGATCCACGCAGGTGGTGATATTACGATTACCGATGGCACATTTACTCTGAAGACCGGTGACGATGCGATACATTCTGATGCCAATGTGGTGATAAAAAACGGCAATGTGTCTATTCCATATTGCTATGAGGGAATAGAAGGATTAACCGTCACCATTACCGATGGTACGTTCGATATTACAGCAAATGATGACGGCATCAATGCCGCCGATGGTTCTGCCGCCAGCAACCGTCCGGGTGATGCAAACGACAACTGCGTCATTACGGTCAATGGCGGCACAATTACCATTATATCCGATGGTGATTGCTTGGATTCCAATGGTGCGTTGACGATTAACGGCGGTACGCTTGATCTGACATGCAACGGAAACGGAAATACCGCACTGGATTGCGATGGCACGTATAGCAATACCGGTGGTTCTGTCACAACAAATGATGGTTCGGAAGAAAATCCGAACGAGATGGGCGGCGGTCAAGGTGCACCAAACGGTCAGCCAAGCCAAAGACCGGGAGTACAGAAAGATGGTGAAACAACATGAAAACTAACTGGATTGCGTTAATTCCGGCCTATGAACCGACAGAGTTGCTCTGTAAACTGCTGGAACAGGCAAAACAGGCGGGATTTGAGCTGATTATTGTCAATGATGGCAGTAGTCCTGCGGCTCGATCCGTATTTGCACAGGCAGCAAAATATGGCACTGTTCTGGAACATGAGCAAAATCAAGGAAAAGGGGCTGCACTCAAAACCGGCTTTACGTATATCCGCAATAACTATTCAGCGGATCACATCGTGGTGACATTGGATGCGGATGGACAGCATCGGATCTCTGATGCGCAGAAAATTTGCTGTGTGGCGCAGCAGCATACGGATACTCTTGTACTGGGCAGTCGGACATTGAAAGAAAACGTGCCTCTGCGCAGTTTGATAGGAAATACAACGACACGTTTGGTATACCATATCACGACAGGACAACCAGTGCGAGATACACAGACAGGATTGCGTGCGTGCAGTGCAAAGCTGATTCCTATGCTTTTAAAAATCCCCGGACAATGGTATGAATATGAGATGAACGTACTGTTATACTGTTCGCGCATGGGCGTTCCGATTCGAGAGGTGGAGATTGAGACGATTTATATTGACGACAATGCAAGCTCACATTTTGACACCGTAAAAGATTCCTGCAAGATATACAAAGAGATTCTCAAATTCTCTGTTTCTTCGCTGACCAGTTTTTGTTTAGACTATGGATTGTATAGTATTCTTTCTATGCTCACCTCGAATATTTTGGTCTCCAATATTGGTGCGCGATTGGTCAGTGCATCGGTTAATTACACAATGAATCGTCGTTTAGTTTTTAAGAGTGATTCTCATATCGCCCAGTCCGCAATTCAATACGCGCTGCTGGCGGGAGTGATTCTCATAGGCAATACGTTTGTACTCAGTCTGCTGACTAATCAGCTTGGAATCAACCGGTATATCGCAAAATTGTTCACAGAAATACTATTTTTCTGCATGAGCTGGCTGGTGCAGCGCAAGATTATCTTTCGTATCAAGAAACCAATGAAAGGAACGAAATGAGAACATGAGGGTTAAACGACGCACATGGGTAATTGCGTACAGCTTGATTCTCCTTGCATTTACAGGGTATTTGGCTGTAGATACCTTCGCTATTTCACGGGTATATACAGTTGTTGACACCAAAGAACAAGATACTAGTGACACGTCGAGCTCTGACAGCATTGTATCGACAGATACTGAATACAAAGATGAGAATATCACGATTACCCTGACAGAATATCGAGAATATGATACTTCTATTTACGTGGCAGACGTACAGGTTTCCTCGCCGGAATATTTGAAAACAGCTCTTGCACAGAGCGCTTATGGACGTAATGTGACGCAAAAGACCTCAGAAATGGCAGAGGAGAATCATGCAATTCTTGCTATCAACGGAGATTATTATGGTGCACAGGAAAAAGGATATGTTATCCGAAATGGTGTGATATATCGCGATACAGCCTCTGCCGGACAAGAAGATCTGGTACTGTATCAAGATGGAAGTTTGGAAGTTATCCAAGAGGACGAAATCACAGCACAAGAATTATTGGATCAGGGAGCGCAGCAAGTATTATCGTTTGGCCCTGCGCTATTGGAAAACAGCACGATTTCTGTTTCTCAAAACGAAGAAGTCGGTAAAGCAAAGGCGAGCAATCCACGCACAGCGATTGGCGTCATTGATGATCTGCACTATGTATTTGTTGTCTCGGACGGCCGAACCAGTGAGAGCACCGGCTTGTCCTTATATCAACTGGCAGAATTTATGAAAGGCCTCGGCGTGACAACAGCGTACAATCTGGATGGCGGCGGCTCGTCTACTATGTACTTTAACGGCAAAATTATTAATAATCCAACAACGAACGGCAAAAATATACAGGAGAGGAGCGTGAGTGATATTGTTTATATCAGCGATTAAACAAACAAGGAAGAACTGTGCGAAAACAGCGTTCATCTATTTGATTGTTTCGATTGTCTGCGCAGTATTCGGCGCGATTTATGAATGGTTCAGCCATGGTGTGTATTCCTATTTCATGCTGTATGCATTTTTGCTTCCAATGATTGGAGGTGTGCTCCCATTTTTTATATTGTCTTGCTCGCAGATGCGGCTTCCGGATACCACTGCCTGTGACTGGTATCATGCGGGCATTGCTGCGCTGACGATTGGCAGTCTGTTTACCGGCGTGTTGGAGATTTACGGCACAACCAATCGTTTAACGAGTATATATTGGATTGTTGGCGCCATGTTGATTGCGCTTGGCGCAGGGAGATATATTTTGTCAAGAAAGACTTGAAAAAACAGACAAATTGTCCCATAATATAGCTTGATACTATGGGAAGGAATCATTGTATATGGACATGACAACCACGCCAATAGCAAAATTGCTGTTTAAACTGTCTCCGCCGGTCATGCTGGCGCTACTGATACAGTCGATTTATAATATCGTTGACAGCTTTTTTGTCGCTCGGTATTCGCCGGAAGGATTAACCGCATTATCTATTATTTATCCGATGCAGTTGCTGATGACAGCGCTTGCTACAGGTACAGGAGCAGGCGTGAATCTCCTTATTTCCAGAATGGACGGTGAAGGAGAAACAGCAAAACAAGCAACAGTAATGACAAATGGTTTGCTTTTGAACGTAATTCATTTTTTACTCTTTGCTCTGTGTGGAATTGCCCTTTCACCTACTTATTTTCATCTTTCATCCAACAACGAAACGGTTTGTAGGCTTGGAATTATCTATGCGAAGATGATATTTGGCGGGTCATTTGGACTCTTCGTAGAATCTATTTGTACAAAAATATTGCAGGCAAGAGGAAACATGATGCTGCCGATGCTCGCACAAGTTGTTGGCGCAGGAATCAACGTGCTTCTCGATCCCATCTTGATTTTTGGTTATGCTGGAATGCCAAAGATGGGAATTGCAGGTGCTGCTGTTGCATCGATTGCTGGGCAGTGGTCGGCTATGGCGATTACCTTGATTGCTGTTATGCGAACATACCACATACGAGGAAAAGCAGATCGTAACATGTGTTGCCGGATTTATCAAAACGGAATAGGATCTATCGCAACGCAGTCGCTTTATACATTATATATCATCGGTTTGAACATGATTTTAAAGCTCTTCACAGAAGATGCTGTAACGGTACTGGGCATTTATTATAAGGTGCAATCGTTCTTCTTCATTCCGCTGCTGGGATTTCAGCAGGTACTGCTGCCGGTCATCAGCAATAATTTTGGAGCAAGGCAGGCAGAACGCATTAAGCAAATTGTGAAATTTTCTATGTTACTTTCAAGCGGATTGATGTTAGCAGCTATGCTAATATTCCTGCTGTTTCCGCAAGCACTGCTATCTATCTTTACATCGAAGCAGACGATGATGGATATTGGAACATACGCATTTCGTGTAATTGCACTGAGCTTTATTCCTGCCGGAATAACAATTGTTATCACATCCTATCTGCAAGGCATTACAAAGATGCGTGCCAGCGTTTTTGTCATTGTACTGCGTCAAGTGTTCTTGCTCGTTCCGCTTGCTTTTGTCTTACATTTTATTGGACTCAAAGCAGTTTGGTGGACATTCCCGATTACGGAAGTCATTGCAGCATTTGTGTGCTTGATATTCGAGAAAAAATACAGAAATTTTATTACTAGGTAAGAAAATGAACCAATAGAAATACCAGGTGGGAATTCCTGCCTGGTATTTCTATTGGCATTTGTTCTTGTAAAAACAAAATTTTCTTGACAGCCTGATTTCCGGTGGCTATAATGGGTGAAAAATACAGGTATGTGTGGAGGTGCGAAAATGATTGCCGGTATGGCGTTAATTGATGAACCAGAACAGCAGGTTAAATTAGAACAAATTTATGATACATATCGGTCATTGATGCTATATCGGGCGAGAGAGATTCTACATGATGACTACTGGGCAGAAGATGCACTAAGCGAAGCGTTTATAAAAATTGCAAAGAATATTGAGAAGGTTCGAGAGGTAAACAGCACCGAGACCCGCCACTTTGTTGTCATTATTGCAGAACGGGCAGCCATTGACTTGTACCATAAACGCAACAACCATACAACGATCTCACTAGATGAGATCACGGAAGAACCGGGGTATGAAGAGCACGTACCGCAATCTCTTTCACCGTTGGTAGCGGCAATTGTGAAGCTCCCGCCGAGCTATCGTCAGGTAATTCTGCTTAAATTTTCAGAAGGATATAACAATCGAGAGATTGCACAAATATTGGGATATTCTGTCAGCAAAGTGGAAAAACTAATCAGTCGAGGAAAGAAAAAATTACAAACCTATTTGCAGGAGGAGGGGATTGAGCGATGAAATTAACAGATGATATGCTTCAACAAGCTGCGTCTGAAGCAGCGGAGTACATGGATAAAACATGTACAGAAGGAGCAGAAAAACAAACACATACCTTCTCACCTTGGTTTGAACAAGAGATGCAAGCACTGATTCAACAGCAAAAACGGCGAGAAAAACGAAAAAAGATTTTTCGCTATAGCCGAAATGTTGTTGCTGCTGTGCTCGTCATTGCTATTGCGCTGCCGTTTTTCAATACGGATGTCCGCGCGGCATATCGGGATTTCTTCCAAGTATTGACACGGCGAAGTGATGAATATACTGAGAATTCTGTTACACTGCGAGGAGATCACACCATAGACGAATTTTCACCTGCACAGCTTGGTTGGATTCCGGACGGGATGAAACAAGTAAACGAGACGCGAGATGAAGAAAATGGATATTTTCATGTCTTTTATCAAGGTTCCAACGATGTAAGTTTTGGTTTAGATCAAACATTTGTCACGGTAGAATCCGGAAGTGTTGCTTGGTACAGCGAAGACGCCAAAGTTTCTCATGTGGAGTTCCGTGGAACGACTGCAACCCTGACGGAAGATGATGGCTTCCGTTCACTGGTATGGAATGAAGCAGGCTGCGTGATGGAGCTTTCTGGTTCGGTATCCAAGGAAGACCTCGTAAAAATAGCCAAAAACATTACCATTTCGCAGCAAAAAAAATAAATAAAAATTTTTTAGAAAAAATTGTCCGAGATTGCCTCC
>NZ_JBNMHC010000079.1:0-7761 GCF_050872565.1 Butyricicoccus sp.
ATTCATGAGATATGAAGGCAGAGTATTTCGTCCGCCGTCTGAAGCGTACAGTTTGATTGTACAGGTTACGGTGGGATGCAGCCATAATAAATGTACATTCTGTGATATGTACAAGGAAAAACGGTTTCATTTGCGCAAGTTAGAGGACGTTCTGGAGGATTTTAATATCGCCCGCAGACAGTACCGCTATATTGAGCGCGTCTTTCTCGCAGACGGCGATGCGCTGATTCGCAAGACAGAGGATCTCGTGACCATCCTCAAGCACATTCGCAAGGTCATTCCGGAATGCCAGCGCGTGACCAGCTATGGCTCTCCGAAGAGCATTTTGACCAAATCACCGGAGGATTTGCAGTTGCTGCACTCGCTGGGCTTGGAAATGATTTATCTGGGGCTGGAATCCGGCAATGAGCAGGTGCTCAAGCATATCAACAAGGGCGTGACGGTGGAAGACATCATCCGCGCCGGTCAGATGGTCAAGGATGCCGGTATGAAGCTGTCTGTCACAGCGATCAGCGGCTTGGGCGGCACGGAGATGTGGAAAGAGCACGCGATTGACACGGCAAAGGCATTTTCTCGCATGAAGCCGGACTATATCGGCCTGCTCACGCTGATGTTTGAAGGCGATGTGCCGCTGCGCCGAGAGTGCGAGGCTGGCAAATTCCACCTGCTCACCGCACCGCAAGTAGCCAAGGAAACCCTGCTGATGCTGGAGCATATCGACAGCGAGGGCAGTGTATTCCGTTCTAACCATGCGTCCAATTATCTGACCCTCAAGGGTACGCTCAATCGAGACCGCGAGGCCATGTGCGAACAGATTCGCAAGGCGCTGGAACGCGGCGGATATAAAAAGGAGTATTTCCGCGCCCTGTGATAAAATAAGAAGAAATATACAAGCCTCTGATTTTTGTTCGGACAACGGACAAGAATCAGAGGTTCTTTGTGTCGTGTTTGTGTCTATAACAATTTGTTAACAAAAACTTCTTCAAAATGCCTCTTTTTCTTTTTGGCACTTCGTGTTACAATGTACACAACAAAAAGAAGGAGTTGATGCCGATGGATTCTGTGTCCCATACCACGGTCGCACATTACCTGCTGGACTATGTGGAAAATACAAATGGTGTTTCGTTTAACCGGAAAGCGTTTATGTTCGGAAATCTGAAGCCGGATCTCAAGGGCGAATACTTGACCAAGCGGCATTATCCGTCGCTGATGTTTGAAGAAGTCATGCAGCGCATCCGTGATTTTATCGCGCGTGTTCGACTGAACAAGAGCAACGGCCCGAAGATCAGCGAAGATCTGGGTGTGATTTGCCATTATCTTACGGATTTCTTCAGCTTCCCGCACAATGATGATATTTATGGGCATTGCCTGCTCGTACATTATATTTACGAAAAGCAGACCAGCTTGACCATCCGCCGCCGAATCAATGAAGCAAAGTTCAAGGGCTGGGCACAAAACGCTCCGGCAAAGCTTCCGGCAACACCGGATGCCCTGATTGCATACATCTCTGAGCAGCATCGGAGCTATGTTGCACAGGAAACGCATAACATCAATGATGATATTTCCCATATCTGCCGTGTTCTGACGGCTGTCGTGCTTTCCATCATTGGAATGACCTGCACAGCCATCGAGAGACTGCCGCATATTGGCGAGCAGGAAATGGTGCAGACCGCATAAGACAACCTACCGGAAGAGACCGTCTTGTCAGATGGTCTCTTTTTTTGCGTTTTGTTGCAAAAAGCAGTCGTTTGCGATACAATAAGACCAAATCACTGCGAAAAGGAGAAAAAATAGATGAAGATTGCAGCAGCATATGACAACGGCGCAGTCTGTCAGGATTTTGCGCAGACCAAACAGTTTAAGCTGTATACCATAGAGGATGACCATATCAGCCACATGGAAATCATTGACGCAGAGGGCGATGCCGCACAGTGCCTAAAGCAGCACGGCGCGGGACTGCTTGTGTGCGGCAAGCTGGATATGATGCAGCAGATGGCCTTGATGCAGGCGGGCATTGCGCCGTTTCCGGGGGCATACGGAGAGGCAGATATGCAGGTCGGTGCCCTGTTTGTTCGGATGCTGGAGAGCGAGAAGCAGGAAAAGCAAAAACAGGAAGCCTGTCCGACAACAGAAGAAGGCGGATGCGCTTCTTGCGCTCATCGAGACCAGTGCCAGGAGTATCAGCAGTAAACGAAAACCGCTCTGTTCAAAAACAGAGCGGTTTTTTGCTTTATTTCCATCGTTCCTGTATCGTTTGGAACAGCGTGTCATTGTCGCGAAGGTTTTTACAGCTGAACAGTGCACAGCCGTCAATCCCCTTGATGCTGGCGGCAAGATCGAGTTGTCGACCGATTTCGTTGCAGCCGTCGTTTGCCCAGACCTCGCCGTATTGACTGTCTCCGATTTTGTAGGCGGCAAGACCGAGAACCAATTGGACATCGGTACCGCTGACCTGATGACTCCACCAGTTGGCGAGCGTTTCAAAATCCGCGGCTGTATCGCCGATTTGCCAATAGATCTGTGGGCAGATGTAATCAATCCAGCCGTTCTTGATCCACGTCAGAGAATCCGCGTAGGACGAGGTATAGTGCTCAAAACCGTGGGTATTGCTGCCGGTAAACGCGTTGACGCCCTTGTTGCGCCAGATGCCGGAAGGACTGATGCCAAAGCGGCAGCCCGACTGCATGGCGTTTTGATGCACCGCTGTGTTTACTGCCTGCACGAGCTGGTTCACATTGTCGCGCCGCCAGTCTGCCAGCGGCAAATCACTGCCGGACGCCTGATATGTCGCTGCATCGTCAAAATCGGTAGACGGATAAAAATAATCGTCAAACTGAATGCCGTCCACGGCGTATTTGCTGACAATTTCCGATACGCCGTCACAGATGAGCTGCCGCACTTCGGCGATGCCGGGGTTGAAATAATACCCGCCGTCACACGAGACGACCCAGTCCGGATGCTGTTTGGCGGGAGAAGTATCCGGCAGAGAATCAAAATCGCTCTGTGCATTGGCTCCGGCACAGATGCGGTATGGATTGACCCAAGCCTCTAGGCGCAGATGTCGGGCATGTGCCTGCTCGACCCAATAGGCAAGCGGGTCAAAGGAATCGGATGGTGCTGTGCCGCAGGAGCCGGTTAAATAGCGGCTCCACGGAAAAATAGAGGATGAATATAGTGCGTCGCAAGACGGCCGTACCTGAAAATAGACGGTGTTGGCACCGCTCGCCGCGATGCGGTCGAGCAGGGTGTTGCATTCGCTGCGCAGGGTGTCAGCGTCTGTTGTGGGCTGTGAAGGATAATCAATCGCATAGGCCGTCGCCACCCAGACACCGCGGGTTTGTGTCTCAGCGGATAGGGAGACGGATGAGGTAGATGGTGTCGATTGCGGCGTTTCCTGCGGCTGCGCGGCAGCAAGGGCAGAGCTGCGCAAAGCAGAGAAAAACGTAAACGGGGTAATTTCTGCGGAATAGCATACAATGCCGCAGGTGAGGATAAGAAAGAGTACAGTCAGCATACCCAACTTTTTCATGGACAGTCCTCCGTTTCTGATTCATCCTACGCGGACAGGCTTTGCGATATGCATAGAATGTAAAATTTAGTGTATCATATTCTACGGATTCGAGCAATGCATTGCTTTCTTTTTGTGCCAGTCTGCGGTATAATAGAGGTGAGAAAAAATAACGTGAATCAACAGGAGGAATACAGACTATGCCAGAGTGTCAGCTCTCCAGAGAATATGTTGTAGATATTGGTCAGACCGATTGCCGTGGGCTTGCCAGACCGTCTGCGATTGTCGATTTTATGCAGGATCTCGCCACACGCCATGCGGAAGTGATGGGACTCGGTGCAGAGGCACTCAAAGAACACCATGGGTTTTGGGTCCTCTCTCGTCTGAAGTATCAGCTGGATCGACCGCTGCAGCCGTATGAGACGATTCGTCTGACGACACTGCCGCGTAAACTGCGCGGTGCGTCTTGGTATCGAGACTTTCTCTTTGAAGATGAGAGCGGCATCATCGGACACGCAGTCACGATATGGGCAATTGTCGATATGGAATCCCGCAGCCTGCTGCTGCCAAAGAAAATCGGCATCAGTTTTCCGCCGCAGGACACCGGCATGACCGAGCAGCTGCGGGCGATTATTCCGGAAGAGATGCAGCCGTGCTTTTCACGCACGGTGCGCTATAGCGATACTGATGTCAACCGGCATCTGAATAATGTCAAAGCAGTGGATATTTTGTCCGATGCCTTTGGACTGGAGCAGAACGAGAACCGCTGGGTTTCCGGCTTGCAGGTCAATTATCTGGCAGAAAACCGCTGCGGAACCGAACTCACCATCACACAGGGACACACAAAAAACGGCACGTTCTGCGTGTGTGCCTGTGAAGGGGAGCAGGAAAAAGTACAAGCTGAGGTGACTTTTTCTGAGCGATAAACACCAAAGGAGGGAACGCCCATGAAACGCGAGGAACTTCTCAAGGGGGTATTGGCTTGCTGTCGTCCGCGCCGTGTCATTTTGTACGGGGAAAAATTTGTGGTGGACAGCCATGACATGAAATCGGCAGATCTGTGTATTATTCTGGATCAATGCAATAAGACAGAACTGCTGCGCAAGCTGTACCTGAAGATCAATATGCCGATTCCGGTGCAATTTCTGTTGTACCGAACCGATGAATGGCGGGAGCTGCTGAGTGACAGCGGCAGCTATGCATCTGCGATCGAGAAGAAGGGAACGGTGCTTTATGGCGAGACGTCGCAAGGGTAATACAGACAGCCAGTATTATTACAAATGGCTGGAAAAAGCGCTCAGCGACCTGCAAAGTGCCCGCATCCTGTTGACTTGGGGCGGAGACGAAATGGCTGTGGCGTTCCACTGCCAGCAGGCGATTGAAAAAGCACTCAAGGGATACCTGCTGTTCAAGCTGGGCAGACATTTTGACGGACACAATCTCACCTTCCTCTGTCGGCAGGCGGCAATGGTGGATGACCGATTTGTCCGCTATCTCGGCGAAAGTGCAGCGCTCAACAACTACTATATTGAGACGCGGTATCCGACCGATTTGCCGTTTGAAATCACAGAAGCACAGATTCACAATATTATCATTATGGCAGAAGACTTGTTTGGCGTCATTCGGCAGGAGCTGTATGCATCCCAAGAGGAACCCCATGCCATTCAGTCTGCACCGCAGACGGAGGAGAGACAAATACAACAAAAAGAAGATCGAATTTTGTGTTAAAAATTTGCGGCCAAATCGGAAATTCTTTTGGATTTTCATTTACATTGGAAAGCAAATTTTGTACAATAAAGGTAGGACTCAAAAGCAAACGATGTGTGATATTTTGAGTAGGAGCAGGAGGGTTTTATCCAATGATTATTACCATAACGCTGAATCCGGCGATTGACCGCACCCTGGTGCTTGACGGCCCAGTGGAGCTGAGCACGGTGAACAGCGTTGTAAAGAGCTATGTGGAAGTCGGTGGTCGCGGCATCAACGTTTCCAGAGCGATTCGTGCAATCGGCGGAGAATGCGTAGCACTTGGTTTTACTGCCGGAAACAATGGCAGATCCTTGAAAAACGCATTGACCGCTCTGGGAATCACGCATGACTTTACCGACGTAACGGGTGAGACCCGTACCAACACACAGATTGTCCATCCGGGCGGTGAGCACACTGACTTTAACGAGCCGGGCACCGCGGTTGAAGAAGAAGATTATCTGCGCTTTATTGAAAAGCTCAAGACGTATCTCGATCCGAAGAACCTGTTTGTTCTGTGCGGCAGAATCCCGCCAGGAATGAAGGAGAAGCAGTATCTGAAGATCATCCGCATCATCAAGAAAGCAGGCTGTTCGCTGCTGATTGATAGTGACGGCGACACGATGCGCAGCACGCTGCCATTCAAGCCGGACTTCATCAAGCCGAACTCGACCGAGCTGGCAAAGCTGACCGGCAAGCCGCGCACGCATGATCCGGAACAGGCATATGAATACGTCAAGCCACTGCTGGCAGAGGGCGCACAGACCGTTTGTGCATCTCTGGGACACAACGGTGCAATCTTCGTCAACCATGAGGACAAGCCGCTGTATATCATTGCAAACGCAGGTCCGGTAGCACAGAGTGCGGTCGGCTCCGGTGACGCAATGGTGGGTGCAATTGCACACGCATACAGTCAGGGCATGTCGTATGAAGAGACGGCAAAGTTCGCTGTGGCAATGGGCACGGCGAGCGCAAAGCTTCCGGGTACGCAGATGGCGACCATGAAGGAAGCGTATGAGGTATACGAAACATTGAAGGTCTATACCCTGTAACAACAAAATCAAAAAACAGCACTGCAGCAGGGTATGGATGGAAATAGGCATACGCTGTGCGGTGCTGTTTTGTTTGACACAACAGAAATGAGGTGGCAGATATGAAAAAGATTTTCGCTGGATTGATTTTTATCCTGTTTAGCGTCAATGTGACGGTGGGAGGGTACATGATTGGACTGCTTCCGGATTTCCTTGGGTATCTGCTCGTGGCAGCCGGTCTCAAGGAGGTATGGCAGGAGGAAGGCATCTTTGAAAACCTTGTTCCGCTGGCTCTGGAGATCGCTGTGTTTACCGGTATGATTTACATGATCCGGCTGCTGCCGATGACGCGCAGAGAAGGTCTGCTGCAGGTTTTAGGCATTCTTGCCGCGCTGTGCTTCTTCGCTATGGCGTACAAGATTACCAACGGCATCAAGGCCTTGGAAAAAAAGCATCTGTGCACCCTGAGCGCAAGACGGCTGGTTCCGCTTGCCGGTGCGTATACCGTCTGCAAGAGCGCCGCACAACTGCTCGCCATGATGAACAATGTCTTGGCAGCAGCGGTCACCGTCGTTGCACTCGCCATTGCCTTTCTCTTTATTGTTACATTTTACGACACGACAAACAAGTATCGTTACTTACAGCATATTTGATGCCATCATAGGCATAAATAAAATCCCCGGCGGAAGTTCCGCCGGGGATTCTCGTTTCTATACAAATCTATAACAAAAGTTTGGGATGTTCTAATTAGATGTCCTTACCGTACATCTCCTGCAGGTTAAGCAGATGCTTGTAACGCAGAGCAGCCTTGTCCTCGGACTTCGCAAACAGCTCCTTTGCACGCTCCGGGAAGGAACGGGTCAGAGCGGAGAAGCGAGCCTCGCCCATCAGGAATGCCTGGTAGCCGTCTTCCTTCGGCTCCTTGGAGTCGATGATGAACGGGTTCTTGCCCTCAGCCTTCAGGGTCGGGTTGAAGCGGAACATGTTCCAGTAACCGCAGTCAACAGCCTTCTTCATCTCGGACTGGCAGTTCTTCATGCCGCCCTTGATGGAGTGCATCTCACACGGAGCGTAGCCGATAACCAGAGACGGTCCCGGATATGCTTCAGCTTCTGCAATAGCCTTCAGGGTCTGCTGCGGGTTAGCACCCATAGCAACCTGAGCAACATAAATGTAGCCGTAGGACATTGCGATCTCAGCCAGAGACTTCTTCTGGATGGACTTACCAGCAGCAGCGAACTGAGCAACAGCGCCGATGTTGGTAGCCTTGGAAGCCTGTCCGCCGGTGTTGGAGTAAACTTCGGTATCGAATACCATGACATTGATGTCTTCGCCGGAAGCCAGAACGTGATCCAGACCGCCGAAGCCGATGTCGTAAGCCCAACCGTCGCCGCCGAAGATCCATACGGACTTCTTGGACAGGTAATCCTTCTTAGCCAGGATCTCAGATGCCAGCGTGCAAGCCTCGCAGTCGCA
>NZ_JBNMHC010000080.1:0-7748 GCF_050872565.1 Butyricicoccus sp.
CAGACCTTCAGACGGGCCAAATGGGTCGGAAGAATCGACAATAATCAAATCATATTTTTCTTCACAGCGGCGAATAAACTTCAGTGCATTTCCAAAATGAATGTGCACGCGCCGGTCATCCATACGGCAGGCATTTTCCGGTAAATACGCACGGCACGCCTCGACAACAGCCGGATCCATTTCTACCAAGTCAATGTGCTTGACTCGATCATATCTCGTCAATTCTCGTACCACGCCGCCATCTCCGGCGCCGATAACCAAAATATCCGTTGCCTCTCGGTGTACAGACATCGGCACATGAGTAATCATCTCGTCATAGATGAATTCATCGCGTTCAGTCAGCATCACGTTGCCGTCCAGCGTCAATACACGTCCGAATTCCGGCGTTTCAAAAATATCAATGCGCTGATATTCACTCTGCTTGGAATACAACTGCCGATTGACGCGGATGCTGTGCTTGACATCCGGTGTGTGAAACTCTGAAAACCACATTTCCATCTCGTTCTCCCTCCTCACGCAAGAACATTCAGATACTGAATGTCCGGATCTTCCGGACCGGTCACATTGCAGCCTTTTGTCTTTGCATACTCGATATAATCCAAAATTTCTGCTGTAATGCGCTCTCCCGGTGCAACAATCGGGATTCCCGGCGGATAGCACATGACAAATTCACTGCACACGCGTCCTTCCGTTTCTCGGAGCGGCAAGCTGCATTTTTCGGAATAGAACGCTTCCTGCGGGCTGGTTACAACCTGCGGATCAATATATTCTTGACTGAGCAGACCCGCACCATCGGTCTGGAAGCGGCGGCGAATCTCTGCCAATGCGCTGACCAAACGCTCCACTTCTTGTGCGCGGTCACCAATGGATAAATAGGCCAAAATATTGCCAATATCGCCAAATTCAATCTGAATATCGTACTCATCGCGCAGAATATCGTATACTTCAATACCAGCAAGACCAATATCCAACGTGTGGACACTGAGCTTGGTCGTATCAAAATCAAAAATCGAGTTTCCGTTGACAAGCTCTTTGCCAAAGGCATAGTATCCGCCAATCGCATTGATTTCCTCTCGCGCATACTCTGCCATATCTGCGACTTGGTGAAAGACTTTTCTGCCGCGCAGGGCGAGATTCCGGCGGGAAATATCCAAACTGGACATGAGCAAATAGCTGCCGGAGGTCGTCTGCGTCAAATTGATAATCTGGCGCACATATCCCGCATGGACATTCGGACCGATGAGCAGCAAGCTGGACTGCGTCAAACTGCCGCCGCTCTTGTGCATAGAAACAGATGCCATATCTGCACCGGCTGCCATAGCGGAAACCGGCAAACCGCCGCCAAAGTAGAAATGCGTGCCATGTGCTTCATCTGCCAAACACAACATTCCTGCCTCGTGTGCCATTTTGACAATAGCGCGCAAATCGCTGCAAATACCGTAATATGTCGGGTTGTTCACCAAAACAGCAACTGCATTTGGATGTTCTGCGATGGCCTTTGCGACCTGCTCTCGGCGCATACCAAGGGAAATACCCAAACGCTGATCGACTTCTGGATTGACATAAACCGGAATCGCGCCGCACAAAACCAACGCGTTGAGTACGCTGCGATGCACATTTCGCGGCAAAATGATCTCGTCACCGCGCTTACAGACGGTTAAAATCATGCTCTGTACCGAGCTTGTGGTTCCGCCGACCATTAAAAACGCATGTGCTGCACCGAATGCGTCCGCTGCCAATTCTTCGGCTTCTCGAATGACAGAAACCGGATGGCAGAGATTGTCCAACGGCTTCATGCTGTTGACATCTACGCCGACACACTGTTGTCCCAGAAATTCCGTCAGCTCCGGATTTCCGCGTCCGCGCTTGTGTCCCGGCACATCAAAAGGAACCACACGCATCCGACGAAAATTTTCCAATGCTTCATGGATCGGTGCGCGGCTTTGATCCCGCGTGAAATGATTTCCGTTCATGTTTCCTCCATTCTGGTTCCCATCGATAAAGAAAAAACGCAGGTCTGCACAAAAACTGCAAACCTGCGTGTCGTCTCGATTTTCCTGGTGCCAAATACTTTGGCACGAATACCGCTGCTGCGGCACGAAAAAGCGAATATGGAATGTCTTTTGAGAGTCTATATAGCAATTATTATACTTTTACTACTCTTATTGACCGTTTCACAAGTCTGCGCTTGCTGCGCAATTCCGGTTATCAAAGGAACCAACTTATAAAATTTGAGCTTCTAACTCAATCAATAAGGCAACCAAAGTTACCAATTCGGCAGTGAACCCGGCTGTCCGTATGGCCTTAACTCCTGGCAGGAGTGGTTCAAAAACAATTGCTTTGAAAAGACTCGTAAACCATATTTTGCCTTTCAAAACTGCTGTTATGGTATCACAGAGCGATGTTTATTGTCAAGAGATTTTCCAATCATTTTACATAAAATGATTGGATTTTTATCGCATTTATGTATATAATTTTCTTTCGTTTTCTCTATAATAGAAACACTGGATTCCCTGTGTATCACAAATAGGCAAAAAAATTTTTAATCAGCCAAAGACTTGGCGTGCGGATTTTTTTTGATGCAAGCAGAAAGTGCTTCTCCAATTCCCTCCTCGAATGTTGGATGCGGACGAATCATCGAAGCGACCTGTTCTTCCGTCAAACCGTTGGCAATGGCAAGTGTCAACTCACCAATCATATCTGTGGCGCGGGCACACATGAGCTGTGCACCAAGCAATGCGCCGTTTTCATCAGCAACCAGCTTGATAAATCCGCGTTCTTGTTCTGTCAGCAGCGATTTTCCGTTTGCAGTCATTGGATATTTGCCGATATGCGGATGAACTCCGGCAGCCTTTGCCTCTGCTTCTGTCATACCAACGCTGGCAATTTCCGGACTGGTATACACGCACGATGGAACCAAATGCAAATTGGTTTCAAACGACTGCTGTGTAATGGCAGCGACAACATCCAATGCTTGTGCAGAAGCTGCATGTGCCAGCTGCGGATAACCAGCCGCCGCATCACCGATAACATAGATATGCGGGACAGACGACTGCATGGTTTGATCGACTTGCACGCGTCCGCGCTCATAAGCAATCGGAAGTTCTGGTGCCAGTACATTGGATGCCAATGATTTGCGTCCAACAGACACCAATACGCGCTGGCCAATTGCCGTTTCTTCTTTTCCCTTCACGGTATAGTGACAGCACAGCATATGCTGCTCGGTCTGCTCCACGCGCTGTACCATCGCATTGGTTGCAATGGTAACACCACGCTTTTTCATCAGCATGGTAAGGCTTTGACCAATCTCTCGATCCAGCGGCGGGAGAATACGCGCTTGTCCCTCCAAAACCGTTACTTTTGTGCCAAGAGAAGCATACAAAGAGGCAAATTCCATACCAATGACACCGCCGCCAATGACAACCAAGCTGTCCAGCTTTGGAATATCCTGCAACAAATCATTGCTCGTCATCACACCAGGCAGATCTAGTCCCGCAATTGGCGGCATCGCCGGTTCAGAGCCAACAGCTACAACAATGTCCTGTGCCGTGTACTGTGTGCAAGTGCCCTCTGCGTCTGTCACCTGCACTTGTCCAGCTTTTGGGACATATCCGCTTCCAGCAATGACAGTAACCTTGGCGGAAGACAACAACTTCTCTATGCCACTCGTGAGCTGCTGTACAACCTCCTGTTTGCGCTGCCGCAGTGCCGGATAATCTACCGTTGCTCCCTCAATATGCACACCGGCAGATGCCGCCTTTTTTGCTTCTTCCAACAGTTCTGCTGCGTGAAGAAGTGTTTTTGTCGGAATGCATCCGCGGTTTAAGCAGGTGCCTCCCAACGCTGTTTTTTCAATCAACGCGGTCTTTTTGCCTGCCTGTGCCAGCTTTGCCGCACAGACATATCCACCCGGACCACCGCCAATGACAATGACATCAAATTGAGTTTCCAACGGAATTCCCTCCTTGTATGGGTATCTCATGATACAAATTGTTTTTTTAATAGATTTGTCACATCCCGACAAATTTGTGTTTGTTCGTTGTTTTGCTGCGGAATCGCGCGCAGTGCCTCTGCAATATCTGTGAGCGCATAGGAGCAATATTCTAATGCCTGTGGAATTTCTGCCAGATAATCCGCTTCCAACCCATCTGATTGCAGAGAAACATGCTGTAATTTTCCGTTTTGTACGGTATATCGAATTGCTGTCTCTCCCCAGCCAAAGTGCCCTTGAACCTGCTCAGTAAACGCCGAATTAGAGCCAAATCTCCACTCCCACTGAGCAAACCGCTGTTTTCTTTGTGCAATATCTTCGCAGTCGATCGTGTCAGATGAAATCTGTTCTGGAGTCAAATGATATACCGTTCCAAAACTGTGAACAAGCTGCTGTTCCAGCATCGGAATCGTCAGGTTCGGACAGTGGTCGATGAGATTGGTGACGCGCGAGCGCACGGATTGAACGCTGTGCTTTTCCAATTTGCTTTTGGATACCTGTAAATATTTTCCCAATGCCGCATGGTCGACATTGACCATCAATGTGCCGTGATGATAGCACTGATCCTGCGTGCGATAATAGGCGTGACCGGAAAATTTTTGACCATCAATTGTCATATCATTTCTTCCCGTCAGTTCGACAGGCATTCCCAAGGCACGAATCGCATCTGAAATCACACGAGTTTGTTTCTCCACATCATAATCTGCATGGCGCACCAAAAAGGTAAAGTTCAGATTGCCGAGGTCATGGTATACCGCACCGCCGCCGGACAATCGACGCACCAAGGTGCCGCCAGCGTCTTCTAATTCCTGCACTCGGCACTCATTCCATGCGTTTTGGTTTCGTCCGATGACAACGGTCTTTTGGTTTTGCCACAGGTATAAAATGCATTCCTGCGGCTGCACGCGATGGAGGAAATATTCCTCCATCGCAAGATTTTGCAGCGGGTCAACGCAGTCTGTGATATAATAAAAAATTCGTTTCATCATACTGCTTCCGGTGTATACCGCAGAATTGGCTTCCGCGCTGCGCCTACTTCATCCGGTCTTCCAATCGGCGCATGGTGTGGTGCATGATGCAGCGACTCCGCATCGCTCTTTGCCTCCTCCAGCACACGTAGGAAGATATTCGCGGCTTCATCCAAGGTTTCTCTGGATTCTGTCTCTGTCGGCTCTACCATCAGAGCTTCATGCACGATCAATGGGAAATACATCGTAGGCGGATGAATGCCAAAATCAAGTAGTCTCTTGGCAACATCCAGTGCAGAAACACCGGTCTCTTTCTTGAGACCATCCAAACACATGACAAATTCATGCATACAGCTGGTATCAAACGCCATTTCATATGCACCCTTGAGCCTGTGCATGAGATAATTGGCATTGAGTACCGCATTTGTCGATGCTTCCGGGATGCCTTCCTTGCCCAGAGACAGAATATATGCCAGTGCGCGAACAACAACCAAAAAGTTGCCGTAAAACGTGCGGACGCGGCCGACAGAATGCTCCGGCTTGGTCAAGACATACCCATTTTCCGTCTCTTCAACCAAAGTGCCCGGCAGAAACTGTGCCAAAAATGCCTTACAGCCGACAGGGCCGCTGCCCGGACCGCCGCCGCCATGCGGCGTGGAGAATGTCTTGTGCAGATTGACATGAACACAGTCAAATCCCATATCGCCCGGACGAGCTAAGCCCATGACAGCATTTAAATTTGCTCCATCGTAATAGCACAGACCGCCTGCCTCGTGTACAATGCGTGTGATTTCTCCGATATTCGGATCAAACAAACCGACGGTGTTCGGATTGGTCAGCATCAAACCGGCAGTGTCCTCACCGACAGCTGCTTTTAACGACTCCAAATCAACACAACCATTGGCATCCGAAGCGATATTGACTACCTGAAATCCTGCCATTACAGCGCTTGCCGGATTGGTACCATGTGCAGAATCCGGTACGATAATCTTCGTGCGCTTGGTGTCATGATTAGCCAAATGATATGCGCGAATCAGCAGCAGACCGGTATATTCACCATGTGCACCGGCTGCCGGAAGCAGCGTCATGCGATCCATGCCCGTGATTTCTGCCAGTGCTTTTTCTGTGCGAGACAGAACCTCTAAGCAGCCTTGTACAGAGCTTTCATCCTGAAGCGGATGAATATCCGTAAAGCCGGACAGAGCTGCGATTTCCTCATTGATTCGTGGATTGTACTTCATCGTACAGGAGCCGAGCGGATAAAAGCCATCGTTGACACCATGCACCTGCTTAGCAAGCTCTGTGTAATGTCTGCCCAATTCAATTTCACTGACTTCCGGCAGATACGCGTTTTGTTCGCGCTTCATGTTCTGCGGCAGGTCATATACCGGCACATCACAGTCCGGAAGCAAGCTGCTGGCATGTCCTGTGCAGCTGCGTTCATATATCAGTTTCATGCGCCGCACACCTCCTTTACGATTGCAACCATGCGGTCAATTTGCGCCTTGCTATTCATCTCTGTGACACACCAGAGAATACCGCCCTCTACCGGCAGACCGCCCAAAATATCGTGTTCTGCCAATGCAGCCTGTATATTTTCTGTAGATACCGGACAAGTGGTGACAAATTCATGGAAAAATGCGCCGCTGTTGACGAGAGAAACTCCTGCAATCTGCGTCAGCTGCTGTGCCGCATAATGCGCTTTGCTGCAACACAGCGAGGCACAATCAGCAAGTCCCTTCGGACCCATAGCAGCTAAATAAACACTTGCTGTCAGCGCACAGAGTGCTTCATTGGAGCAGATGTTGCTGGAAGCCTTTTCTCGGCGGATATGCTGTTCTCTTGCCTGAAGCGTCAGAACAAAGGCACGCTTTCCGTTCGCATCCGTCGTCTGACCGACGATTCGACCCGGTAACTTGCGCATCATCGCTTTCGTTGATGCCATAAATCCCAAGTACGGGCCGCCAAATGCCATCGGCAGACCGAGCGGCTGTCCTTCTCCGACAGCGATGTCCGCTCCACACTCGCCCGGTGTCTTGAGCATACCTATAGCAATCGGGTTGACCGACATAATCGCCTTCGCGCCTACCTCGTGCGCTGCCTGGCACAGAGTCTCTGCATCCTCAATCATGCCGTAGTAGCTCGGCTGCTGAAACAGAATGCACGCATTGCCAGCAGAAGCGGCAGCCTGCATTTCCTCCAAATCCGATGCGCCATTTTTGGCCGGAACCACAACAACCGGAATGCTGCGGCTTGCGCAGTAGGTCTTGATGACTTCCTGTACCTGCGGATGTACCGCGCCGGATACAACAACACCCTGATGCTTGCGATCCTGACACATCATCACTGCTTCGGCGGCTGCCACAGCACCGTCATATACCGATGCATTGGAAACATCCATGCCGGTCAGTTCACAGATCATGGTCTGATACTCAAAAATCGACTGCAACAGACCTTGGCTGATCTCTGCCTGATATGGGGTATATGCCGTGACGAATTCTTCCCGCGAGGTAACCGTCTTGACAATCGACGGAATGTAGTGATGATAGCTTCCTGCACCGCGAAAAATAGACGAATATTTCGTATTCTTCTGTGCAAGTCCTTCCATGATTTCGCGGACTTCCAGCTCGCTCTTTCCACGTTCCAACTGTAGCTCAGACACACGCATATCTTTCGGAATCGCTGCAAACAATGGTTCGACAGAGGAAAGTCCCATCTCTCGCAGCATTTCCTTGCGCTGCTCTATGGTATTCGGGACATAACTTCCCATGATTAACCCTCCTCAGCGC
>NZ_JBNMHC010000081.1:0-7727 GCF_050872565.1 Butyricicoccus sp.
GAGGGAGATGTTCTCCTCAATGCTCTTGTCCAGCATCAAGCCCTCGACTTTTCGATCTTCTGTGATGAATCCGATGCCGTTGTTCATGGCATCCCATGGAAATTTGTTGTGGATTTCCGTTCCGTTCATGAAAATCTGACCGGAAACATTTGGCATATTGCCAAAGATTGCCTGCATCACTTCGGTACGTCCGGCACCCATCAGACCGGCAACGCCGAGCACTTCGCCCGCACGAACGGAAAAACTGATATTTTTAAAAACATTCGGACAGCATAAATCCTTGACTTCAAATACTACATCGCCCGGTGTCACATGGCGTTCTGGGTATCGCTCGCCGATTTCACGGCCGATCATCATCTTGACGATTTCCGTCATGTTGGTTTCCGGAATGTTGCGGGTTCCGATGTATTCGCCGTCGCGCAGGATGGTAATTCTGTCACACAGCTCGAAAATCTCTTCCATACGATGAGAAATATATACCATCGAGACGCCCTTTTTCTTGAGGGAGCGAATGACCTCGAACAGGGTGCGTGTTTCGCTCGCGCTGAGTGCGGCGGTCGGCTCGTCCATAATGATGACCTTGGCATCTACCATCAATGCTTTGGCGATTTCAATCATCTGCTGCTGACCGACGGACAACGTGTCCATTTTTTGTGCCGGATCAATGGAAACACCCAAGATGTCCAAAATGCGGCGGACTTCCTTACGCATCGCTTTTTTGTCGCAGACACCAAAGCGATTGTGAATTTCCTTGCCGAGGAACATGTTTTCTTCGACTGTCAGCTCAAACAAAACGTTTAACTCCTGATGGATGAAGACAATGCCTGCCTGCTCCGCTTCCTGCGGGTTGTGATAGACCACTTCTTTTCCGTCTACGATGACAGTACCAGCATCTCTGGTGTAGACACCGGTCAAAATCTTCATCAGCGTCGATTTGCCCGCGCCGTTTTCGCCCATCAGGGCGTGAATTTCGCCGTCGGCGAGCACAAAACCTGCATTTTGCAGCACGGGATTGCCGCCAAAGGCCTTGTTGATGCCTCGCATTTCAATCTGCATATGTGCCGCCTCCTTTAGCCGAAGATACAGCCGGACTGAAGAATAATATTGGCATACGGTGTCGTTTCACCCGTGCGAATCACTGCTTTGCAGTCCTCGGTCAGTACCTTTAATTGTGCATGGCTTACATATTCTACGTCAGGCTTCGTCTCGGCAAATAAATCGAGCACCTGCTGCTCGATCTGCGGATTTTGCTCCTTGATTTCCTGCGCCAAGATAATCTTTTCGATTTTCATGTCGGCAGCAACCTCTGTGAGGACATCCATGAAAGAGGGCAGACCGAAGCGGACGGCAAGATCAATGCGCACTGTGCTTTCCGGAATCGGGAGACCGCAGTCGCCGATGCAAATGCGGTCTGTGTGTCCCATATACGCCAAGGTGCTTGCGATGTCGCTGTTTAAGATTCCTTGCTTTTTCATGCGTGTTCCTCCATCGCCTGTGCAACCTGCTCTGCGGTTGGCATACCGCTCTGTGCGCCGAACTTCTCCGTGGACAGGCTGGCTGCTGTGTTGGCATATAACAGAGCATCTGCAATGCTGCTTCCCTGTGCAATGCGCACGCTGAATGCACCATTTAACGTATCACCCGCACCGGTGGTATCTACAACTTCGGTCTTTCGAGCCGGTACTGTCAGCACTTCGCCGGAAGCCAGAGCGACCGAAACACCGCGCGATCCCTGTGTGATAATGAGCTTTTCCGGATATGCCCGCAGCAACTCCTCGGTGGTGCGCTCTTCTCCGAAAATCAAAACCGCTTCGTGCTCATTGGGCGTGAGATACGTGACTTTGTCGATAATGTCCATCGGCACCTTGGCTGCCGGTGCCGGATTGAGAACCGTCGGAATGCCGTGCTGTGCACACAGCTCTACGACATAGTGGACGGCATCCAGCGGAATTTCGTGCTGCAAGACAACCATGTCATACGTGAGCAGTTCGTCCTTGATGCTGTCGATGTATGCGCGGTCGGCACGGCCGTTTGCACCCTCAACAACGATGATGGTGTTGTCGTGATCGCCGACGGTAATAATGGCAATGCCTGTCGGCACACCGGAGACAACTTGAATGTGGCTGGTTTCAACGCCGTTTGCCTGAAGATTTTCTACCATCTTGCGGCCGTTGTCATCGTCACCGACGCAGCCGAACATCTCGACCTGCGCACCAAGCTTTGCCATAGCGACTGCCTGATTCGCGCCCTTGCCACCCGGAATGTAGCGCAGGGAACCGCCTGGGAGGGTCTCACCCTTCAGCGGAATGCGCTCTGCGGTTACCGTCTGATCTATATTGATACTTCCTACAACTGCGAGTTTCACAAGATAAAACTCCTTTCCTATTTGATCTATTCCTTGTTCATTCCTGAGTATCTTTTCTTCTCTTTCAAACCGTGTGCACATGTTTGAAACCGGTTTCATTAGTGGGAGTATAGCAGTTAAGCCAGATTCTGTCAACTGTACAAAGGAAAAATTAGAGGATTGTACAGTTTTTGTCAAGAGAATCTGTGGAAAAAAACAAGGAATCTGGACTTGACGTTTGGTTTTTGCTATATACAGATAGGAAAGAGCAGAAAAATGCCCTGCACTCTCAAATAGAATGCAGGGCGTTTCGTGCGCATGATTATAACAGCGGTGCAAATAAGGAGACCAGAGATCCCCAGATCGATTTGATCCATGGATACGATTTGATCCATGCTTTGTCGATTTCACGGGATTTTTGAATCGTGTCTAAAATATCATCGCGAATTTTGTCGACGACGGATGACTTGTAAAACAGACAGCCGCACTCGAACTGCAAATAAAAGCTGCGGAAATCCATGTTGATGGTTCCCACAACCGCAATGTCGTGATCGGCAACAATCATTTTTTCGTGTACAAAACCGGGCGTGTATTCGTAAATCTTTACGCCAGCTCCAATCAAATCGCGATAGAAAGAACGCGTTACGGAGTAGACCAGCTTTTTGTCGGGGATACCGGGGGTCACAATGCGTACATCAATACCGGATTTGGCAGCACCGCACAGGGCAGTTGTCATTTCGTTGTCCAAACTGAGATACGGCGTAGTAATAAAGACGCTGCGCGTGGCGTTGCTGATGATGTCCAGAAAGACATTTTCACTGACATTCTCGTTGTCCAACGGAGAATCTGCAAATGGCTGGACAAAGCCATCACTGGGAAACAGCTTGGTCGGCTGATAATCCGCCAAGTTTTTCGTGTCCTGTTTGACGGAAAAATCCCATAGCTGTAAGAACATCGCGGTCAGATTGGCAACGCCGCTGCCGGACAGCTTGACACCAGTATCCTTCCAGTGACCAAAGCGATCCACTTCGTTGATGTATTCGTCTGCGAGGTTGAAGCCGCCGGTGTAGCCAATATTGCCGTCAATGACACAGATTTTTCTGTGGTCACGATAGTTCAGATAGGTGGAGATGAGGGGGTACAGGCGATTGAATCGAACGACCTGTATGCCCATTGCCCGGAGTTTTTTGTCGTAGTGGTGCGGGAGCGTGGAAATACAACCCACATCATCGTACATGAGCCGAATTTCGACACCTTCCGCGGCTTTTTGCTGTAAAACCTCTAAGATGGAATCCCACATGACACCGCGTTCGATGATAAAGAACTCGATAAAGATAAAGCGTTTGGCTTTTTTCAGTTCCATCAGCATAGAATCGTATACATACTCTCCGAGCGGAAAATACTCTGCGGCGGTGTTTTTCCATGCTGGCATTTCAGCGATGCGATAGAGATATTCGCAGGTACGCCGATGCCGCGGGATGGTCGTACATAGGGTGCGGGTGTCCGAAGCGCGGAACTGCTCAATCACTTCCGTCCGAATCGGTTTGACTTTGACCAGTCTGGCTCGATTGAGCGGCGTGTTGCCCATAAATAAATAGAACAGTGCGCCGAACGGAGCGAAGAACATAATAATGATGATCCACGGAATCTTATACGAGGGATTGTCGGGCTTGCGAATGAGCCAGATGATGACGATTGGGCTGAGTATCTTGAGACATTGGTAAGCGATAACCCAGCGGCCGCGCAGAAACAGCAGCGCATAGATGATCGCATAGAATTGCAGACCCAACAGCGCTGCGGTGATTGTCAATCGGCTGAACAAAAAACGAAAGACGGATTTCCGTACTTTTCTGCCGGTTTTTAGCGCAAAATCATGCGTGGAAAATTCTGGTTTGCTCAAAGAATCCTCCTTTCTCAGAAAAAATCAATCTGTATGTATCATACGCATTTTCAGAGAAAAAGTCAATGAAACGGGAAAATCATACAAAAACTGTATCAAATCCGGAAAAAAGATGGAATTGCAACATCTGTATGAATATCCTGCAAAAAAACTGTCTGGCTAAAGTGAATATGTGGGTGCATCTTGGATAAGAGAAGGGAAATTCTTGTATTATCTACTCAAAAAGTAGTACAAAACGGAAATGCAAGAAATTATTCATTTCGTGCTTTTTCAACATAAATACATGCAAAGACGGAAGAAAAACGAAAAAAGTTATTGTTTTCACCCAAAATAAGGGAGGAATACACAAAAATGAGAAGGCGAACAATACAAAAAATAGAAATTTAGAAAAAAATTATGAATTTTGCAATTTTTGTATTTTCAAATTGCCATTCTTGTGGTATGATGATAACCGAAGATGTGATTAAACCATTATATATGGAGGAAAACAAAAATGGCTATTACGAACACCTATCTGAAGGGTGTCTATGACACCGTAGTAAAGCGTAACCAGGGCGAGCCGGAGTTCCAGCAGGCAGTATATGAAGTTCTGGAATCTCTTCAGCCGGTAGCAGAGCGCCGTCCGGACCTCGTTGAGGCTGGCGTATTCGAGCGCATCGTTGAGCCGGAGCGCGGCGTACAGTTCCGCGTTGCTTGGGTTGACGACAACGGCAAGGTTCAGGTAAACCGTGGCTTCCGCTATCAGTTTAACTCCGCAATCGGACCGTACAAGGGCGGCATCCGTCTGCATCCGTCTGTTTGCGCTTCTATCATCAAGTTCTTGGGCTTTGAGCAGATCTTCAAGAACAGCCTGACTGGCCTGCCGATCGGCGGCGGCAAGGGCGGTTCCGACTTCGATCCGAAGGGCAAGTCCGACGGCGAAGTAATGCGTTTTTGCCAGGCATTCATGACTGAGCTGAGCCGTCATATTGGTGCTGACACCGACGTTCCGGCTGGTGATATTGGTACTGGTGCTCGTGAAATTGGTTATATGTTCGGTCAGTACAAGCGCATTCGCAACGAGTACGTTGGCGTTCTGACCGGTAAGGGTCTCCAGTGGGGCGGCTCTCTGGCTCGTACCGAGGCTACTGGCTACGGTCTGTGCTACCTCGTTGACGCTATGCTGAAGGATCACGGTACTTCCTTCGAGGGTAAGAAGGTTGTTATCTCCGGTTCCGGTAACGTAGCAATCTACGCTACCCAGAAGGCTACTGAGCTGGGCGCAAAGGTTATCGCTCTGTCCGACTCCAACGGTTACGTTGTTGACGAGAACGGCATCAACCTGGACGTTGTAAAGGAAATCAAGGAAGTTCGCCGCGGCCGCATCAAGGAGTACGTTGAGGCAGTTCCGTCTGCAAAGTACTTCGAGGGCAAGGGCATCTGGACTGTTAAGTGCGACATCGCTCTGCCGTGCGCTACCCAGAACGAGATCAACGAAGAGGATGCAAAGGCACTGGTTGCTAACGGCGTACAGGCAGTTGGCGAAGGCGCTAACATGCCGTCCACTCCGGAAGCTATCGCTGTATTCCAGGGCAACAACATTCTGTTTGCTCCGGCAAAGGCTGCAAATGCAGGCGGCGTAGCTACTTCCGCTCTGGAGATGAGCCAGAACTCTCAGCGTCTGTCTTGGACCTTTGAAGAGGTTGACAGCAAGCTGCATCAGATCATGGTTAACATCTACCACAACATTTCCAGCGCTGCTAAGGAATATGGCTGCGAGGGCAACCTGGTTGCAGGTGCAAACATCGCAGGCTTCCTGAAGGTTGCTGAGGCAATGAAGGCTCAGGGTGTTATGTAATTCGGATTTGACTCCGCAAAATAGCTAACTTTATACATGAAAATCCCTCGGTTTCGTGAGAAATCGAGGGATTTTTTGCTTCTTATTTTTGCTTTGTATTCTTTCTGTGCAAAAGATTATCCTTGCTATTGAACCTATCGTGTGCTAATATTATTTTGGCACTGCCGTGTGCGGTAGGCGGTTTATCCCTCTCGACAGAGGGTAAAACTTCTTTTGCCCTCTGATCTGATGAGAGGAGGGCTGACATATGGTAACTCATGCAGAATTGTATCAGTATACATTAGTTATTGTCGCTATTATCAGTCTTATCGTTTCGATATACAAAAAATAGTAACAAAAAAGAAGTGACCGCCCGTTTCCCAGACTTGCGATCACTTCTTTAAGCAATTTTACGGGACAAACCGCCTACCGGCAGTGTCCTTTTTCTACCTAAATTATAATAGCATGTGATGTGATTGTCAATTATCTGAGAATCTGATTTTTTGTATCTGATAAAAAATAAATTATTTTTTTGTAAAAATGACTGCCCTCAACCGTTATTATAATAGTACCATGACAGGAGAACAGCAACGATTGAAACACCATACTTTTTTTGAAGAATTGTATGACAGGTATAAGACGCCGATGTTTTATATAGCGAAAAAGATTCTAAAGGATACCTATGCGGCGGAGGATGCAGTATCAGAGTCTTTGATTAAAATCGCAAAACATTTGCAAAAAATTTCTCAGCTGCACGAGAAAGAACAACGGGATTATATTTTTATTCTCACGAAGAATACAGCTCTTGATATGTATCGAAAGCAGCGAAAAGTTGTAGACATTGAACAAGCGGAGATCATTCCTGATTTTCGATTGGTAGATGAGACTGTGTTCGGCAAGATGCAATATGAAATGATTTTACAGACCATTGAACAAATGGATGATAAATGGAAAGATCCATTAAAATTATATTGCTTTTATGAGCATACAGTGGAAGAAATTGCGGAGATTATGGGAATCAAACCGCATACTGTGTATTATCGGATTGCATGTGCAAAAAAGCTCTTGCTGGAGAGCTTGAAAGAAGCGGGGGAATAAGCGATGAATGGAACATCAAAAGAAGAACTGTTTGATGCTTTGGTGCGGGCGGCGATCCGAGAAGAAATAGAACATGCGCCAGACCAGACAGATCTGGCAGAACATGACTTTTCAGCGCGCTTTGATAAAAAGATGAAACATTTGATTCGGACGCAGCGGAGACAAGCATGGGTGACAAGGTATAAACGAAAAATTTGTCAAATTGCAGCAGCTGCTGCTTGCGTCGTGCTTGTGAGTGGTGTTCTATTGACCAAAGTAGAAGCGGTTCGGATTCCTGTTATGAAATTTTTCTTTGCCGTAACAGATCAATATACGGAAATTGTACCGCATCGGACACAGCTTGCCGTATCGGACGCCATGCAGCCATATATGCCGCAATACATACCGGATGATTTTGTTGTGACAGATATAGAGGAAGAAAGCACAGAGGTATGTATCACATACGAAAAGGACGATGGCGCGTGCTTTATCGTAGATTTTTGGATGAATGTACCGGATACTGCTCTAGATACAGAACATGCCAAAGTAGAACAGATAGAGATACAGGGCAGTCCGGCGATTCTTGTGCA
>NZ_JBNMHC010000082.1:0-7707 GCF_050872565.1 Butyricicoccus sp.
TGATTTGGTGGCGGAATTTTTGGCGGTCGTCGATTATCCGGATGAAGAAATCGACTCGCATCTGTTTGACAGTGCGTGCGAGATTCTGCATCGGGCGACCAGCGAACTGTACGATATGGCGGAGACCTACGAGCGCGGACGTATTCTGCGCGAGGGCATCCCGTGTGCCATTCTTGGCAGACCGAATGCCGGTAAGTCTTCCCTGCTCAATGCGCTGGCGGGCGTAGACCGCGCCATCGTCACGAGCATTCCGGGCACAACGCGCGATGTCATTGAAGAGACCATCCGTATCGGCGCAGTCGTTCTGCGGCTGTATGATACCGCGGGCTTGCGCGATACACAGGATCCGGTGGAAAAGATGGGCATTGACCGCGCGATGAAGCAGGCACAGGCATCGTCCTTGATTTTGGCTGTGTTTGACTCCAGCGACCACATTTCCGATGACGATTTGATGGTTATCGCGCGCACACACGGCAAACGGACCATCGCCGTGCTCAATAAGAGCGATTTGCCGTCGGAGCTGGATGTCCAGAACATCAACCGGCATTTTGAATACGTCGTGTCTGTCAGTGCGAAAACCGGCGAGGGATTGCAGGAGCTGTATGACCTGATCCCGAAGGTGGTTGGCATGGACGGCATGAGCTTTGACGGAAGCACGATTACCAACGCACGGCAGGCTGCCGCCCTGGTACGGGCAGCAGAGCGCTGTGAAGAGGCATTTGTTGCCGCACAGCTCGGCATGACACCGGATGCAATCGTCATGGACGCAGAGGGCGCGATTGCGGCTCTCGGCGAAATTACCGGACAGACCGTCCGGGATGACATTGTTTCCACCATCTTTTCAAAGTTCTGCGTGGGAAAATAAAGTGGAATGGCTGCCATTCCGGATGGAGAAATCTGTCCGGAATGGCGTTTTTTCACGGTATTTTTCGACACAAGCGGCTTGACTTGTACGGCGCGTTAATAAGTTTTGCACATTTTACACAGAGTTATCAACAGAACGAACCGCCCGGCGGCGGGGTCACTTGATAAAAGCGGCAAAAATCGCAGCGATTTTTTGGTGAATCTGTCCAGTGTTGTCCACAAAGTTATCCACAGTTGTGGATAACTAAGTTGCAGACTGTCTCTTACGCACCAGCTAAACTTGTCTCTCCCTCCGGGAGAGATGTCGCGGAGCGACAGAGAGGGCTTTTGGCTCCCTCGTTGAGGGAGCTGGATTCGCCGAAGGCGAAGACTGAGGGAGTTTTGCCGGATGAACAAGATACGCATCAGATTTACTCTAAAACGTATCTGTTCCCGTGCTGCTCCTTCCGTCACGGCTGACGCCGCGCCACCTTCCTCAGGGAGGAAGGCTTTCCCCCATCTTGACCCGCAAAGTATTCTATGCTATGCTAAAATATCTGGAAATATGCCATTTGATGCATACAAAAGATTTTATATAAATACAAATAGATAAAAATACTATATATTATACGGAAAGGAATGATATTCGTGCAATTTTTAGCTGGAACCGTGGATGTTGCGGTTATCGGTGCCGGTCATGCCGGTATTGAGGCGGCACTCGCCAGTGCGCGATTGGGTCTCAATACCGTTGTTTTTTCCATCAATTTGGATGCTGTCGGCAATATGCCGTGCAATCCGGCAATCGGCGGCACGGCCAAGGGACATTTGGTGCGAGAAATTGACGCGCTGGGCGGTGAAATGGGACGTGCAGCGGATGCGGCATGTATTCAGTATCGCCTGCTCAACCGCGGCAAGGGTCCTGCGGTGCATTCTCTGCGCGCGCAGGCGGACCGCGCTCAATACCGAGAGTATATGAAGCACGTGCTGGAAGAGCAGGAAAATCTCATGCTCAAGCAGGCGGAAATCGTAGACATTACCACGGAAAATGGAGCCGTTACTGGCGTGACCACGCGCACCGGCGCGCATTATGACGCAAAAGCCGTGATTATCGCGACCGGTACGTATTTACAGGGCAGAATTATCATCGGGGATATGTTCTATGACGGCGGTCCGGACGGCATGTTTGCCGCCATTGGCCTGACGGATTCTCTGCGCAAGATGGGCTTAAATCTCATGCGCTTTAAGACGGGTACCCCGCCGCGCGTCAATCGCCGCAGCATTGATTTCAGCGAATTGGAAGTGCAGGAGGGCGAAAAAGACTGTATTCCGTTCTCGTTTGAGACCGAGCACGCGCCGGAAAACCGTGCGGTGTGCCACCTGACTTACACCAATGCGACCACGCATGAGGTCATTCGCGACAATTTGAGCCGTTCTCCGCTGTATTCCGGCAAGGTAGAGGGCATTGGTCCGCGCTATTGCCCGTCCATTGAGGATAAAGTGGTGCGGTTTGCGGATAAGCCGCGTCACCAGCTGTTTATCGAGCCGATGGGACTTAATACCGAAGAAATGTACATTCAGGGCTTTTCCTCGTCCATGCCGGAGGATGTTCAGCTGGATATGCTGCACACCATCAAGGGCTTGGAACATGCAGAAGTGATGCGTCCGGCTTATGCCATTGAGTACGACTGTATTGACCCGCTGGAGCTGCTGCCGACGCTGGAGACCAAGAAGATTCGCGGTTTGTACGGTGCTGGTCAGTTTAACGGATCTTCCGGCTATGAAGAAGCCGGTGCGCAGGGCTTGGTTGCCGGTATCAATGCGGCACTCAAGCTCAAGGGCGAACCGCCGATGATTTTGGATCGCGCCGATGGCTATATCGGTACGCTGGTCGATGATCTCGTCACCTGCGGCACCAAGGAGCCGTACCGCATGATGACCTCGCGCAGTGAGTATCGACTGATTTTGCGGCAGGACAATGCCGATGAACGTCTTGTCGGCATCGGTGCCCGCGTGGGTCTGAATTCACAGGAACGGCTGGAACGCGTGCAGCGCAAGTATGCCGCTGTGCAGCAGGAGATCGACCGTGTCGAGCACGTCAATTTAGCGCCGTCAGACGTCTTACAAGAGTTCCTAAAACAGCACCACAGCACCCCACTCAAGTCCGGCTGCAAGCTGTCTGACCTCATCCGCAGACCGGAGCTGAAGTATGATGCGCTGGCACCGTTTGACCCGGATCGTCCGACGTTGTCCAAGGAGATTCGCGAGCAGGTAGAGATCCGCATCAAATATGAGGGCTATATCAAGCGGCAGCTGCGCGATGTTGAGCAGTTCCGCAAGCTGGAGAGCCGTCCGCTGCCTGCGGATTTGGATTATACACAGATTTCGTCGCTTCGTTTGGAGGCCAGACAGAAGCTGCAGCAGGTACATCCGCTTAATTTTGGTCAGGCATCGCGCATTTCCGGTGTCAGCCCGGCAGATATTACGGCTCTGATGATCGTCACAGAGATGATGGAAAAGGAGAAAAACAATGACTGAATTGCTTCAAAACGGCTTTTCTGCCATGAAACTATCGGTTTCTGACGCACAGATCGCCCAGCTGGAGGATTTTACCGCCCGAATGCTGGAGACCAATAAGGTCATGAATCTCACCCGCATTACCGATCCAAAGGAGATCGCGCAAAAGCATCTGCTCGATTGCGCATCCCTGCTTCAGATTGCTGATTTTTCCCAGAAATCTGTGGTTGACGTCGGCTGCGGCGCAGGTTTTCCGGGTATGCCGCTGCATATTCTGTGCCCGTCCTGCCAGTTGACCCTGCTCGATTCGCTGGGCAAGCGCATTCGGTTTTTACAGGGCTGCATTGACGAGATGCAGCTGTCTGACATCGAAGCAGTCCATGCTCGCGCCGAGGAATTCGCGGCAAAGCACCGTGAACAGTATGATTTTGCGGTCTCCCGCGCCGTGGCACAGCTCAATGTGCTGGCAGAGCTGTCGCTGCCGCTTGTCAAGCAGGGCGGTGCGTTTATCGCCATGAAGAGCAAAGATTCCGATGATGAGCTGGAGCACGCAAAAAAAGCGATTCGCTTGCTCGGCGGCGAGATCGAAACCGTGACTGACTACACCATTCCGGATACCGATATTACCCATCGTCTGGTAGTTATCCGCAAGAAACAGCACACGCCGAAGCAGTATCCGCGCCCGTTCCGCAAGATTTCCGCGTCTCCGCTGTGATTGTTTCACGTGAAACAAAGCAGCCGGATGTTCAACGCCATGTTTCACGTGAAACATGCCGAGAATCTCCGCGCGTTTCACGCAGAATTTACACACATAAAACGCGGTTTCCCTGTTGTTTCACGTGAAACAAAGTGGTATAATGAATACCGAAAAAGAAGTTATTCCGGAAAGGAAAATCACGTATGGGAAAAATTATTGCATTTGCAAACCAAAAGGGCGGCGTCGGAAAAACGACGACAGCCGTGAATCTTGCTGCTTCTTTGGCGGAGCAGGGGAAGAAAGTTCTCGTGTGCGATTTTGACCCGCAGGGCAATGCGACTTCCGGTTTTGGTATTGACCCGCGCTCTCTCAAGACCAGCGTCTATGAGCTGACCGTCTGTGATGCGCCGGTGGAAGATGGAATTATCAAGACCAAGTGGGTCGATGTGATCGGCGCGAATGTCAATTTAGCCGGTGCAGAGATCGACATGATTGAGATGGATCGCCGCGAGTATCGGCTCAAGATGGTACTCGATCAGGTGCGCGATGCGTATGATTATATCTTTATTGACTGCCCGCCGTCGCTGGGACTGCTGACGCTCAATTCTCTGTGCGCCGCCGATTCGTTTTTGGTGCCGCTCCAGTGCGAGTACTACGCGCTGGAAGGTCTGACGCAGCTGATGACAACGGTTCGCGCCGTGCAGCGCGGACTCAATGAAAACATCCGCATGGAGGGTGTGCTGCTGACCATGTTTGACGGCCGCACCAATCTGTCCATTCAGGTCGTGGAGGAAGTCAAGCGTCACTTTGGCAAGAAGGTCTTTGCGACGGTCGTGCCGCGCAATGTTCGTCTGTCTGAGGCACCGAGCCACGGCGAGCCGATTACCGCATATGACCGCTACTGCCGCGGCGCAGAGGCATATATGGCACTGGCACAGGAATTCCTCAGAAGAAATGAAGCGTGAGAGAGGAGAAACGTATGGCAAATAGAAGTCTGGGACGCGGTCTCTCCGCATTGTTTGGGGAAGAAAATTTGGATCCGGCTGTGCCGCCGACGAGCGCAGAACCGATTCGTCCGAAAAACGGATTCCGCAATTTGCCGCTCAGACGCATTGAGCCGAACCGCGCACAGCCGCGCCGTTCCTTCGATGAGAAGGCATTGCAGGAGCTGGAAAACAGCATCCGTACCCACGGCGTGCTCGCGCCGATTACGGTTCGACAGGGCGACAATGGATATTATCAGATCGTAGCAGGAGAACGCCGCTGGCGTGCTGCTCGCCGCGCCGGACTGGATACCATTCCGGCGATGGTCATTGATGCCGATGAGCAGACCATGATGGAGCTGGCACTCATCGAAAACTTGCAGCGCGAAGACCTCAATCCGATGGAGGAGGCCGAGGGCTATCGGGCACTGATGAATCAGTTCGGCATGAATCAAGAGACGGTTGCCGAGCGCGTCGGACGCTCCCGCTCCGCGGTGGCAAACTGTCTGCGTCTGCTGACGCTGGACGAAGATGTGCGCAAGCTCGTGGAAGAGGGCAGATTGTCCAGCGGTCATGCGCGCGCGGTTCTGTCCATTCAGGACGAGAGCAAGCGACTGACCGCAGCGATGAGCATGGTGCAGTCGGGCATGTCTGTGCGGCAGGCAGAGGCATACGTCAAGAAACTCAATCAGCCGGTGGAAAAGAAATCCGACATGGATGTACCGAAGGAATTCCAGCCGGATTACTATGCCGAGGTGGAACGCAAGCTGGAAGGCTCGCTGGGACGCCGCGTGCAGATTGACCATAAAAAGAAAAAAGGAAAGATCACACTGGAATATTACGGTGATGAAGATCTGGAACGGCTGGCAAATGCTCTGGCAGCTGTGACCCTTTGATGGAGGCTTGTCATGAGCGAAGAAAAAAACAAGAAATTGGAAGAGGACATCAAGATCTACGAAGAAGCGGTGTCCATTGACCGCAGCCGACAGAAAAGCCGCAAGGTCTTTGTGTTTTATATCATCGGCCTGTTTTGCGTGGCACTGGTGCTGATTTTGCTCAGCTATGTCATGCAGGCACACGCCAACCAGGAGTTGGAAGCGCTGGGCACCCAGCTGACCGAGCAGACGGACGCAGCCAACGGCGCGAGAGCGAAGGTTGACCAGCTGCAAGATTCTGTTGATAAGTTGCAGGCGGATCTCAAGACCGCACAGGAACAAAATGAGACGCTGACCAAGCAGTCTCAGGACGCGACCAAGAACGCAGAGGCGTTGGATCAGCTGTGGCAGCTGGAAAAGGCATATCAGGACAGGGAGAACGATACCGCGCGCGGCATCATCGAAAAGATGGACGCGGCGTATACGCGTGAGGCCTTGACGAATGAGACCACTGCACCGCTGACCGGCTCGGCGGCAAAGGAATATGCAGATATTTGTGATGCGTTGAACGCAGACGAATAATAAATTGAAATCACCATCCATATCGGGCTTCGCGCTCGAATAGGGGTGTAAGAAAGGAAACATGAATCGTGTTAGATGTAAAGTTTATCCGCGAGAATACTGAAAAGTGTAAGACTCGTCTGGCTATGCGTGGCAAGAGCTATGATGAGGAAATTGATACTGCCCTGGCTCTCGACCAGAAGCGCCGTGACATCATCGGCAAGGTAGAGGCAATGAAGGCAGAGCAGAACAAGGTATCCAAGTCCATCCCGCAGCTCAAGAAGGCTGGCGAGGATGTCTCCGCTGTTCTGGCACAGATGAAGGAACTGAGCCAGGAAGTTAAGGCACTGGACGCTGAGCAGGCGGAAGTAGAGCAGAAGCTGCATGACACCCTGCTGACCATCCCGAATGTACCGGCAGACAAGGTGCCGGAGGGTGCAGATGATACCTGCAATCCGGAACTGCGCCGTTGGAGCGAGCCGCGTGCGTTCGACTTCGAGCCGAAGGCACATTGGGACATCGGCAAGGATCTGGGCATTCTGGATCCGGATACCGCAGCAAAGGTAACCGGCAGCCGCTTCCATTTCTATAAGGGCATGGGTGCTCGTCTGGAGCGTGCGGTTATCAACTACTTCCTGAACACCCACACCGACAACGGCTATACCGAGATTCTGCCGCCGTTCATCGCAAACACCGCTTCTATGACCGGTACCGGTCAGCTGCCGAAGTTTGCAGAGGATATGTACCATCTGGAAAACACCGATCAGTACCTGATTCCGACCGCTGAGGTTCCGGTAACCAATATGTACCGCGACGACATCATTCCGGCTGAGCAGCTGCCGATTCGCTATGCAGCATACTCCGCTTGCTTCCGCGGCGAGGCTGGTGCAGCAGGCCGTGACGCTCGTGGTCTGATTCGTCAGCATCAGTTCAACAAGGTTGAACTGGTAAACTTCACAGCACCGGAAGATTCTTGGAACCAGCTGGAGAACCTGACGCATGAGGCTGAGGCTGTTCTGCAGGGTCTGGGTCTGCCGTATCGTGTCGTTATCCTGTGCACCGGTGATGTAGGCTTCAGCTCTGCGTGCACCTATGACATTGAGGTTTGGATGCCGTCTTACGGCCGTTATGTAGAGATTTCCTCTTGCTCCAACTTCTTGGATTATCAGGCACGCCGTGCAAACATCCGCTGCCGCAATGAGCAGGGCAAGCCGCAGTATGCGCACACCCTGAA
>NZ_JBNMHC010000083.1:0-7591 GCF_050872565.1 Butyricicoccus sp.
AGCAGTGCCTTGGGCAGAGCCGCCGTCAGAAAATGCATCATGGGATTAAAATAGTCCAAAATCCACAGCACGAGAAATACGATGCACAGGACAATGGTTATGTGCGGCAGCACCGCTTTCAACAAGTTCATTTGTCCGCGCCTCCTTCGTCTGCCGGAATATAAATGATGTCGCTGATGGTTCGGCTGACGCCGCCAATCGGCTTGCTCACCGCTTTGCCGTTATAGTACATGACTGCGGATTTGCCGCCGTCTAAATTATACGCCGTCTGGCAGCCCTCTTCCTTCATAAGCTGCGCCAGCTGTGACATGGTGACACCGGCAGAATAGTCCTCCTGTCTGCCGTCTACGACGACAAATTTGTAATGTCCCGGCGCAATATAGCCGATGGCAGCGCGCGGATTCATTTTGTTGAGATATTCCGTCGAATGGAAGGATGCCAGCACATTGCCGCTGCCGTCCAGCAGCGACGGTCCAAACGTCCACGCCTGCCACGCGCCCTGCGCAATCACGCTGTCCGCGTCAAACTGCGAGGCAGGGTAAGTCTTTATCACGCCGTCGGAAAACAGCACACAGACGTCGGAAGTGCCCGGATCTTTGCTGTATACCTCGCCGTTGCGAATGACACACACGCTGTCGCTCTCGCCGTAAGAATCGCCGGAAATCGCCAACGACGCCTGATTTTGCTTTGCCATGGTACTGACAAAATCCCGAATATTTTTTCCGTACATGGATTTAGCAAACGCCGTTTTGACCTTCTGTGTCGATGTGACATAGACATCCGCCGCAAAATAGACAATTGGCTGGTTATTTACCGTGCAGGTAATCTGTTCGATTTTGATGTTTGACGTGCTTGTTTTGTCGTCAAACAACGTTTTTCGCGTCTTTTTCTCGTCCGCAAACGCCTGTATCTCGGTTTGGTCTGCCGCCAACGAAATGGTATCCGCGTGGCTCCAGTTGTTCTGGCTCGCCGCTGGAAAACCAAGTCCGGCATCCGTGCTCTCTGTCGTCTCACCGCTGCCCTGGGAAGGAAGCGCAAATTGCGCCGCCGTTTCCTGTGTCTCGTTGTCCGACACCACGGTGCCCTGCGGGAGCACATACAGCACCAGCAGCACCAATCCCACGCACACAGCACCCGCCGCCAAGTCAATTACCGCCAGTGCCCACACCGGCAGTCTGTGCTTTTTCATGCCGACCCTTCTTTCTCTGTTGCATGTCCTGCTTATTATACCATAGATTGGCACAGATTTTCGTGTAGATTTGGACACGCGGGAAAGAAAAAGCGCTGAGCGGAAATGAATTCCGTCAGCGCAGCTCCTGCTCCAAATGATCGAACAGATTCGATTCAAAAAATTCTTGAATCGTCATCCCTAGCCCATCGCATATTTTCTGTATCGTCCCAATCGTCGTACTTCGATTTCTTCCACTGACGATATTGTTGAGCGTAGACTGCGTAATTCCACTCATGGTAGCCAATTTGTTCACCGTGATCTTATTTTCTCGACACAGCTCTTCAATTCGCAAACGCACTGCCTCTCCGCTTGTCATAACTTTTCACCTCATGCCTTTGTCAATTCTCCCTTATTCAGGATAACGGTTTTGAGTTGAAAAAATTACCTCTTTTCAGTTAAACATACAAAGCAGTCATATTCCGGTATCTTTCAATTGCCTCTTGCCAAGACCGACCGCCTGTTGTATGCTAGTTTTGTTTGATATTTAGAAAGGATGAACTGATTTTGAAAGAAAAACATGGACGAACCCGCTCCACAGCGGAGCTGTTTCGCCGCTTTGCCCCGTATTTTCGCCCCTATGTACCCACGCTGATTTTGGATCTGTTCTGTGCCTCGCTGACGACAATCTGCGAGCTGGCACTGCCGGTCATCGTCCGGTACGTGATGAACCTTGCTCAGTACAATCTCTCGGAGTTGACGGCAAATCTCATCGTTCGGCTGGGCGTCTTGTATTTCGTGCTGCGCGTGATTGACACCGCAGGTGCTTACTATATGGCAAACATCGGCCATGTCATGGGCGCACGGATTGAAACCGACATGCGAACGACGCTGTTTCATCATCTGCAAAAGCTGTCGTTTCGGTACTACGCCAACGCGAAAGTCGGCCAGCTCATGGCGCGCATCACCTCGGACTTATTCGACGTCACCGAATTTGCGCATCACTGCCCGGAGGAATTTTTCATCGCCGGTGTCAAAATTCTCGTGTCGTTTGCCATTTTGCTGTCCGTCAATGTCCCGCTGACGCTGTTTACGTTTGCCGTTCTGCCCATCATGCTGGTGTGCTGCTACAAGTTTAACCGGCGAATGCGCGAGACATTCAAGGAATCGCGCTGGCAGGTCGGTGAAATCAACGCGCAAGTTGAGGATTCTCTGCTCGGCATCCGCGTCGTCAAATCCTTTGCCCGCGAAGAAGCTGAAGAAGAGAAATTCGCCAAGGGCAATGCGCGCTGGCTGGACATCAAAAAGCGCAATTACTTCTGGATGGGCGGCTTTCAGGCGACCACCCGCGCGTTTGACGGCTTGATGAATCTGGTGGTTCTCGTGCTCGGCTGTGTCTTTTTGCTGCACGGCGCGATTCATCCGGGCGATTTTGTCGCCTATCTGCTGTATGTGCAGACGCTGTTGACCTCGATCCGCCGCATTGTCGAATTTATGGAACAGTTCCAGCGCGGCATGACCGGTATTGACCGGTTTCTGGAAATCATGGACGAGCAGCCGGACATTACCAACGCGCCGGATGCCATTCCCTGCGAGCATGTGCGCGGTGAAGTAGATTTTGAAGATGTCTCGTTCTCCTATGAGGATGATGCGGGCGAAGTGCTCGGACACATCAATTTACACGTTGATGCCGGTCAAAACATTGCTATTGTCGGTCCGTCCGGCGGCGGTAAGACTACTCTCTGTAATTTAATTCCACGATTTTACGATGTGTCTAGTGGCTGCGTCAAATTGGATGGCGTAGACGTGCGCAAGCTCCAGCTGCATTCGCTGCGCTCGCACATCGGTGTCGTGCAGCAGGACAATTACCTGTTTTCCGGTACCGTTCTGCACAACATCGCCTACGGCAGACCCGATGCCACGCGCGAAGAAATCATCGAAGCCTCCAAGCTCGCCGGTGCACATGACTTTATCTCCTCTCTGCCTAATGGCTACGATACGTTTATCGGTGAGCGCGGCGTCAAACTGTCCGGCGGTCAGAAGCAACGCATCTCCATCGCGCGCGTGTTCTTAAAAGACCCTCCGGTGCTGATTTTGGACGAAGCCACCAGTGCACTCGACAACGAGAGCGAACGCCTTGTGCAGCAGTCGCTGGAAAAGCTCGCACACGGCAGAACCGTGTTCACGATTGCCCACCGTTTGACAACGATCCGCGGCGCGGATAAAATTCTTGTCCTCACAGAGGACGGCATCGCTGAGCAGGGTTCTCACGAGGAATTGATTGCAAAAGGCGGAATTTATAAAGAATTATACAGTATGTATTCAGATATGCGGTGATGCGCTTGGATACAGCAGAAAAAGCATTTTGCCAGTCCGTTCGGGAGAGAACGGGCTGGCTTTTTGATTGTTGCGGTTCGATTGTCTTTTGGGAGATTTGCCCAAAATTTCACAATAAATTTTGTACAAGATACCCATTCCATTTTTTCAAAAACCTGTCTATTTTTCCGCTTACATTTTGGTCACATTCTGTGATACAATCGCTTACGGTTTTGAAAGAGAACGCTCACTCCCGTTTCACAAAGAGGTAAGAAAAATTATGATTACAGATATGACAAAAGGCTCGCCTTTTAAGATTCTGATTAAGTTTGTCATTCCGCTGCTGCTCAGCATGGTCTTCCAGCAGCTGTATAACTTGGCAGACAGCGTGATTGCCGGACGCTTTCTCGGCGTAGACGCTCTGGCAGCAACCGGTGCCGCCTATCCGATTACGGTTCTATTTATCGCCGTCGCTACCGGCGCGAGTGTCGGCTGCTCCGTTGTCATCTCGCAGCTGTTCGGCGCACACGACATCGTGCGGATGCGCACCGCCGTCAGCACCGCGGTGATCTCTCTGATTACGCTGGCTCTGACGCTGACCGCTGTCGGTGAAGTCGCTTGTCCGGCCCTGATGCAGCTCATCAGCACGCCGAAGAACATCTTCGAGCCGACCATGATTTATCTGCGTATTTACATCGCCGGTCTGCTGTTTCTGTTCCTGTACAACACGGCCACCGCGATCTTTAACGGCTTGGGTGACAGCCGCACCCCGCTGTACTTCCTCGCTTTTTCTACGACATTCAATGTCATTCTGGATATTTTCTTTGTCAGCAAGCTGAATATGGGCATTTCCGGTGTTGCTTGGGCAACGCTGATTGCGCAGGGTATTTCCTCTCTGCTCGCTGTCGTTACTTTGGTTCGCCGTCTGTCCCGCATTCACACGACCCAGAAGCCGAAGCGGTTTGACCGCCATCTGCTCGGTCGTATGGCACTGATTGCGATTCCGTCTATTTGCCAGCAGTCGTTTGTCTCCGTTGGCGTCTTCTGTGTACAGGGTCTGGTCAATCCGCTCGGCTCCAACACCGTTGCCGGATTCTCCGCAGCGCTCAAAGTTTCGACGTTTGCCATTATGGTTATGAATGCACTGCCGAATGCCCTGTCCAGCTTTGCCGCACAGAACATCGGCGCACAGGACATCAAGCGCGTGCGTCAGGGCGTGCGCGACTGCATCATCATGTCGGAACTTGTCATTGGCTCGATTATCGTTCTGTTCTTTGTTGCCGGTCAGCCGATTTTGCAGCTGTTCCTCGGCAGCAGCTCCAACGGCACGGTCATCAGCGTCGGCATTGAATATCTGCTCATCGTCGCTCCGTTCTATCCGCTCGTCGGCATCAAAAACTGCTGCGACAGCGCACTGCGCGGCGGCGGCGCCATGGGACCGTTTATGATTACCACGCTTGTCGATCTGGCACTGCGCGTGGCTCTGGCTTATATCATGGTCCCGATGATGGGCTTTGCCGGTGTCTGCTATGCATACCCGCTCGGCTGGGTCATTGGCACCTCTCTTTCCATCATTTTCTACGTCTGCAACGTTTGGGTGCCGAAGTACATGCGCGATGCGCAAAAGGCCGGCATTCATCTGCCGAAGATTCACCGTCCGGCAGCGGCAGAGCCGCAGCAGACCGAGACTGCACCGCGTGCACAGCGCACCTCGTTTTTCCATAAGCGTGCACACTAATTTCGCTTTTTCTACTTTTTAAACCTCTCTTTTTTCTGGCAGGGCTGGCATCTTCGGATGTCAGCCTTTTTTCTTTTCCTCATCTCGGCTTTTCACTCTGTTTCTGCACAGTATCTTGCAAAATGCGCTGGATATGATATAATGACAGCACTCACAAAGAAAATTGTTTAGAAGGAGTTGACTTTATCATGGGCTGTAATCATGATTGCGACAGCTGCGGAGGAAGCTGCGGCGAGCCGGAATCTTTGCTCAAGGCACCGCATCCGCTGTCCAAGATCAAGAAGGTCATTGGCGTTGTCAGCGGTAAGGGCGGCGTAGGCAAGAGCATGGTAACTTCCCTGCTTGCGGTCGCTATGCAGCGCAAGGGCGCACACTGCGGCATTTTGGACGCAGATATTACCGGACCGTCCATCCCAAAGGGCTTTGGTCTGACCGGTACGCTGGGCGCAACAGAAGAAGGCGTTTACCCGATGGCTACCAAGACCGGCATTGACGTTTGCTCCATCAATCTGCTGATGGAAAATGCCTCTGACCCGGTGATCTGGAGAGGTCCGGTTATCGCCGGTGCGGTTCAGCAGTTCTGGACGGATATTATCTGGAAAGACATTGACTTTATGTTTGTCGACATGCCGCCAGGAACCGGCGATGTTCCGCTGACGGTCTTCCAGTCCCTGCCGGTTGACGGCATTATCGTCATGACCTCTCCGCAGGAGCTGGTATCCATGGTCGTTACCAAGGCAGTCAAAATGGCTGAAATGATGAACATCCCGATTCTGGGTGTCATCGAAAACTACAGCTATGTGGTATGTCCGGACTGCGGCAAGCACATCTCTGTCTTTGGCGAAAGCCATGTCGATGAGATTGCCAAGGAGCACAATCTGGACGTTCTCGCCAAGCTGCCGATGAATCCGGCTCTGGCATCCGCCTGCGATGCCGGTGCACTCGAAGATGTCGAGCTGCCGGATCTGTCCAAGGCATGTGACAAGATCGCTGCCCTGTAAGACAGGAAATTATGCAAAGAAAAAACACCAGAACCGGAAATGCTCCGGAACTGGTGTTTTTTTACTCCGGTCTATGTTTCGCGCCCCACTCGCACAGCTGATCCAGCACTTGCATGAGGGATTTACCGCGCTCGGACAGCGAATACTCCACTTTGGGCGGAATCTGCGGATATTCTTTGCGGCAAATCAGCCCGTCCTGTTCCAGTGCTTTTAAATTGCTGCTCAGCGTCTTATCCGTGATGTGCTGCAAATACCGTTTCATTTCATTGAATCGCACGGTTTCAAATTCCATCAGGCAGTACAAAATGACCATCTTGTGCTTTCCGCTGATGAGAGACATCGTATAGCTGAAGCCGGTATCCTCAAAATTAGCCTGCTCAATATATTTTCTCATGCAGTTTCTTTCCATCATAACACTTCCCTGTAAGATAGTACCTGTCAAAAATAACAGTACTTGTTTCTTTTTCTTTGTCTGTTATAATTTTAGATAACAACCACAGGAAAGTCAATGACAAGATTCTAGGAGGTATACTATCATGAAAAAAGATTTGGGCGTAAAGCCGTTTCTGTTTCCGATGCCGGTACTCATGATTGCCACATACGGCGAGCAGGACACGGTCGATGTCATGAACATGGCATGGGGCGGCATCTGTGCGCACAACATGGTGTCTCTCAATATTGATGAAGACCACAAAACATCGAAAAACATCAAAGAGCGCGGTGCCTTTACGCTGAGCGTTGCAGATATTCCGCACATCGAAGCTGCCGACTTCTTTGGCATCGCCAGCGGCAACAACATGCCGGATAAATTCGAGCGTTCCGGTCTGACCGCCGTCAAGAGCGAAAAAGTTGATGCACCGGTTGTACAGGAATTCCCGCTCACACTGGAATGCCGCGTAGTCGAAGCACGCAATGAATCGTATGGCTTCCATGTCATCGGTGAAATCGTCGGTGTCTTGGCAGACGAAGCTGTTTTGAACGAATCCGGCAAGGTCGATCCGACAAAGCTGCAGGCATTCGTTTTCGATCAGTTCCAGAATGGCTACTATGCCATCGGAGATAAAGTTGGGCAGGCATGGAACACAGGTATGCCGCTCATGAACAACTAAATACCACCCACAAGCCGTTGCCGCTGTCGGATCCTTTCCGGCAGCGGCTTTGCTTTTCTGTCCGATTGCGGACTTGCGGCAAAACCCGCGCTATGCTATACTGATAGGTACGAATGGACGGTATTTTGTCCGATTTTACTTTGCACACATCCGCCGCGGCAAAAGGCGGTGGAAAGGAGATATGCATGAAAGATCAATCCCTAATCCGTAATTTCTCCATCGTCGCGCACATCGACCACGGCAAGTCCACGCTGGCAGA
>NZ_JBNMHC010000084.1:0-7575 GCF_050872565.1 Butyricicoccus sp.
CGCACCCGCGACATGGTAAAGGGCGCGGACGGCACAGCGGATATTCTGGCAGATTGCTTCTCACTGGAAATGTGGGGCGGTGCGACATTCGATGTAGCGTTCCGCTTCCTGCATGAATCTCCGTGGGAACGCTTGGATCTCTTGCGTGAAAAGATCCCGAACATCCCGTTCCAGATGCTGCTGCGCGGCTCCAATGCGGTCGGATATTCTAATTATCCGGATAATGTCGTGCGTGAATTTATCAAGCAGAGCGCAAAGAGCGGCATTGATATTTTCCGCGTATTTGATTCACTCAACTGGCTGCCGGGCATGTCCGTGGCAATTGATGAAGTATTGAATCAAAACAAGTTCTGCGAGGGTACGATTTGTTATACCGGCGATATTCTAGATAAGACCAGAAACCATTACACGCTGGATTATTATGTCAAGATGGCAAAGGAGCTGGAAAAGCTCGGTGTGCATTCGATTGCAATCAAAGATATGTCCGGTCTGCTTAAACCGTATGCGGCAAAGGAACTGGTTCATGCGCTCAAGCAGGAAATCGCTCTGCCGATTCATCTGCATACCCATGATACGACCAGCAATCAGGTTGCCACGCTGCTGATGGCAGCGGAATCCGGTGTAGATATTGTGGACACCGCGATTGCTTCCATGTCCAGCCTGACCTCGCAACCGTCCATGAATGCAGTTGTTGCGGCTTTGCAGGGCAATCCGCGAGATACCGGTTTGGATCTCAACGAACTGCAAAGATTGACGGATTATTGGGCAGATGTACGTCTGCGCTATAAGAACTTTGACCGCGGACTCAAAACGCCGGTCACGGATATTTATCGGTATGAGATTCCTGGCGGTCAGTACACGAATTTGGAGCCGCAGGTTATCTCTCTGGGTCTTGGCAGCCGCTTCCAAGAAGTCAAGGAGATGTACAAGACCGTCAATGACATGCTGGGCGATCTGATTAAAGTTACTCCGTCCTCGAAGATGGTCGGCGACTTGGCAATTTTCATGGTACAGAACGACTTGACGCCGGAGAATATTGTCGAGCGCGGTGAATCGCTGACGTTCCCGGATTCCGTTGTCTCGTACTTCAAGGGCATGATGGGTCAGCCGCCGTGCGGATTCCCGGAGGACATTCAGAAGGTCGTACTCAAGGGCGAGAAGCCGATTACCTGCCGTCCCGGCGAATTGCTGGAGCCGGTTGATTTTGAAGCGGTGCGCAAAGAAGTGGAAGCGTTCCATCCGAATCCGGATATGCGCGACATTATTTCGTACTGCCTGTATCCAAAAGTTCTGGAGGACTTCTGGCATTACGATCGAGAATATGGCTATCTGATGCGCATGGGCTCGCATGTCTTCTTCTATGGTATGCAGGTCGGTGAGACAACGCAGATCAACATTGAAGACGGAAAGACGCTGGTAATCAAATATCTGGGTCTCGGTGACAAGAATGATGACGGCACGAGACAGGTCATCTTTGAGCTGAACGGCAGCCGCCGTGAAGTTACCGTGCCGGATCAGAACGCAGAATCTACGGCTAATGCCGTTGTCATGGCAGATCCGAAGGACAGAGGACAGATCGGCGCATCCATTCCGGGTATGGTGACAAAGGTACACGTGAAGCCCGGCGATGCCGTGGAAGAAAATCAAGTTATCGCTGTCATTGAAGCTATGAAGATGGAGACCTCGGTGGTAGCTCGTATGAGCGGACATATAGAAGAAGTTCTTGTCAAAGAGGGAAGCAGCGTGAAAGCTGGCGAACTGCTCATGACCATGAATTGCTGTTAAATCATTTTTTGATTTCAACATATACCTATTCGTATCCTTATCTAATTTCACTTAACCAATGCAAAGAGCTGTGTTCCGACAGGGATGCGGCTCTTTGCATTTGATGCTTGTCTATGCAATACCATTCCTGCTATAATGGGCATAGAAATCAAACTGGGAGGGATTTGTGCATGGAAAAGCCAAACATCACCAAGGAAACAACAGAGACCTTACTGGAAACCAAATTTTTGAAGGTGTTTGATTTGCAGTATGCGCCGGAAAAGCATTATTTCGATGCGACACGCCGCAGCAAAGAGGATTTGGTTGCGTTGCAGTCGGATGAGGACTGCCGCACCATGCTGCCGGACGCCGTCACCTGCATTGTTGTGGTGCAGGAAGCGGGAGAAGAAGCAAAGCTGCTGCTGACCTATGAATTCCGCTATCCGACCGGTCAATTTTTGCTCAGCCCACCGGCAGGACTGATCGACCCGCAGGACAAAGAAAAAGCCCAGCCGCTTTTGGAAACCGCAGCGCGTGAAATTCACGAGGAGACCGGCTTGACCGTACAGGAGACGGATCGGCTGCATGTCGTCAATCCGTGTCTGTTCAGTTCTCCGGGCATGACGGATGAGAGCAACGCCTTGGTTTGTGCGGTGCTGCATCCGGAAGATCTGTCCCAGCTGACACAAGCAGGTGCCGTTGGTTCCGAATGCTTTGATGGCTTTGTGATGCTGTCTAAATCAGAAGCGCAGGAAATTCTGCGTCAGGGACGCGATGCGCATGGTATGTTTTACTCGGTTTACACATGGGCAGCACTGCTGTACTTTGTCTCCGGTCTGTGGGACGAATGAGGAGAAGATATTTATGCTGTTCAAACCGACGTTTTCCGTCACTGAGCGGCTGCTGGAAACGCAGCCGCAGCTGATTGAGGCGGAAATGCAGGACATCGAGCACACGCGGCTCAACCGTGCGATGCATATGCACGATGACCGCGTAGAGATTCGTCTGATTCGCCGCGGAAACGGGATGCATATTATAGATGGACGCACGTATGCCACGCAGGCGGGAGATATTTTAATTTTTCATCCATATGTTTTGCATGATGAGTGTGCCGATCAAGTGGCAGGGGTGGAAATTTTGGGTTGTTCTATCGGCAATATTCGGATTAAAAATAGGAAACCCAATCATATTCTTCCGGATGATTGTTCGCCGGTTATCCGGGGCGGATGGTGTACACAGGAAACCGAGGCCTTGCTGTCTATGATTTATGAAGGACAGATGAAAACGCCAAAGGTCACACAAGAAATGCAGGAGCATTTGATTAGTACATTGGTGCTGCTATTGTATCAGGCGGGAACACTGAATAGAGAGCTGTATCAAGGAAAAGTATACGAAGTGAGCCGGGCGATTCAAGACTATATCGACCAGCATTATCTGGAAGAGATTGTTATTTCAGATATTGCGCAGCATTTGCACATGGGAGAGTCATATTTATCCCATACATTCAAAAAAGCAACCGGCTATTCGATTTTACAGTACGTGATTCGCCGCCGAATCGGAGAGGCGCAGTCGTGGCTGTTGATGAGTGAGCTGCCAATTACAGACATTGCGACAAAAGTTGGCTATAACAGCGTCAGTCATTTTCACAATGCGTTTCGGAAAGCCGTCGGCATGACGCCGCAGCAGTATCGAACCTATTGGCGGCATCAATAGCATCTTTTTTAACATACTTCGTACAAAGAGCAAATGGAGCATATACATACTTTTAACTGTTATAAAATGGAAAATTGCTCAGTTTCATGTAAAAACTTGTATCTTTTTTTGTATTTTTGAAACTACAAGTAACAAATGGTTAATTGTCGACAAAACGGGTAAAAATAATATTACGTTTTTCGTTACTTTTTTAACTTTCAAAACTTGCCTTCTTTTCCTTCGATGTCGTACAATGTCGGATAGGGAAAGCCTTATAGATTATACGAAAAAGAAAGGAGTCTGACTCATGAGTGAAAACATGAAACCGGTCTGCGAAGAAAAAGGACCGCTGACAGACGAACTGCTGCGCAAGATGAATGCGTACTGGCGTGCAACCAACTATCTGGCTGCTGGTCAGTTGTATCTGCTGGATAATCCGCTGCTGCGCGAGCCGCTGACAATGGATCAGATTAAGAAGAAAATCGTAGGACACTGGGGCACTGTACCTGGTCAGAACTTTGTATATGTACACCTGAACCGCGTCATTAAGCGGTATGATCTGGATATGATTCTGTTGTCCGGCCCGGGACATGGCGGCAACTTCTTTGTTGCCAACACCTATCTGGAGGGCACGTACAGCGAAGTTTACCCGAACGTAAGCGAGGATCTGGAGGGCATGAAGCGCCTGTTCAAGCAGTTCTCCTTCCCGGGCGGCATCGCAAGCCATGTTGCTCCGGAGACACCGGGTTCCATCAACGAAGGCGGCGAGCTGGGTTATTCCATTGCTCATGCATTCGGTGCTGTCTTTGACAATCCGGATCTGATTGCTGCTGTCACCGTAGGCGATGGCGAGGCTGAGACCGGACCGCTGGCAACCTCTTGGCAGTCCAACAAGTTCCTGAACCCGATCACCGATGGCGCCGTTCTGCCGATTCTGCATCTGAACGGCTACAAGATCGCAAACCCGACCATCTTCTCCAGAATCTCTCATGAAGAGCTGCAGAAGTACTTCGAGGGCTGCGGCTGGAAGCCGTACTTCGTAGAGGGCGACGATCCGATGACCATGCATCGCAAGATGGCAGAGACTCTGGATACTGTCATTGAGGAAATCAAGGGCATCCAGAAGCACGCACGTGAGACCGGTGATGCAACCCGTCCGATCTGGCCGATGATTGTTCTGCGCACCCCGAAGGGCTGGACTGGTCCGAAGGAAGTAGACGGCAAGATGATTGAGAACAGCTTCCGTGCACATCAGGTTCCGATCATGATGGATAAGCCGGAGCATCTGGACATCCTGAAGAACTGGCTGGAGAGCTACCATGCAGAGGAGCTGTTCGATGAGAACGGCCGTCTGATTCCGGAGCTGCGTGAACTGGCACCGAAGGGCGATCACAGAATCGGCGCAAACCCACATGCAAACGGCGGTCTGCTGCTGCGTGACCTGCGTCTGCCGGACTTCCGCGACTATGCATTCCCAGTTGGTCAGCCGGGCGCAACCGAAGGTCAGGATATGATTGAGATGGGCAAGTTTGTCCGCGACATCCTGAAGCTGAACGAGGACAGCCGCAACTTCCGCGTATTCGGACCGGATGAGACTGCATCCAACCGTCTGAACGCTGCTTTTGAGGCAACCAACCGTGATTGGAACGCAGAGACCCTGCCGACCGATGAATTCCTTGCCAAGGATGGCAGAATTATGGACTCCATGCTGTCCGAGCACATGTGCGAGGGCTGGCTGGAAGGCTACCTGCTGACCGGTCGTCATGGCTTCTTTGCAAGCTATGAGGCGTTCATCCGCATCATTGATTCCATGGCTGCTCAGCATGCAAAGTGGCTGAAGGTTTGCAACCAGCTGCCGTGGAGACAGAAGATTGCATCTCTGAACCTGATTCTGGCTTCCAATGTATGGCAGCAGGATCACAACGGCTTCACCCATCAGGATCCGGGCTTCCTCGATCATATTGCCAATAAGAAGGCAGATGTCGTTCGCCTGTACCTGCCGCCGGATGCAAACTGCCTGCTGTCTTGCTTCGATCATTGTATCCGCAGCCGCAACTATGTCAATGTTATCGTTGCATCCAAGCATCCGCGTCCGCAGTGGCTGACCATGGAGCAGGCTGTCAAGCACTGCACCCAGGGCATCGGCGTTTGGGAGTGGGCTTCCAACGATGCTGGTCAGGAACCGGATGTTGTTATGGCTTGCTGCGGCGAGACCCCGACGCTGGAGACACTGGCTGCTGTATCTATCCTGCGCAAGGAACTGCCGGAACTCAAGGTTCGTGTCATCAACGTTGTTGACCTGATGAAGCTCCAGCCGAAGGCTGAGCATCCGCATGGTCTGTCTGATGCAGAGTATGACATGCTGTTCACCAAGGATAAGCCGATCATCTTCGCATTCCATGGTTACCCGACTCTGATTCATGAGCTGACCTACCGCCGTCATAACCGTCAGCTGCACGTTCGCGGCTACAAGGAAGAGGGCACCATCACCACGCCGTTTGATATGCGTGTTCAGAACGATATTGACCGTTTCCATCTGGTTCAGGACGTTCTGCTCCGTCTGCCGCAGCTCGGCAACCGTGGCGCTTATCTGTACCAGAAGATGAGCGACAAGCTGGTTGAGCACAAGCAGTATATCAACGAGTATGGTCTGGATATGCCGGAAGTCCGCGACTGGAAGTGGCAAGCATAATTCGGCTTTTGCTCCGAACATGACTCCTATTGAATAAAACAAGAGACCGCATAGCAGAGTTTTCTCTGCTGTGCGGTCTTTTTTTGCGTCTGTGCAGGAATTTGCAGTCCGCACGAAAAAACATCGAAAAAACCATTGGATTTTCATTAAAGTCATGCAGGAATTTGAAAGGCAGAAACAAAAATCTATCGTATACTAAAGTCAACAAAGAACAGAACGATATGTAAATCATAATTATCAGATCATGTTTGAAGCAGAAGCAAAACGTCCGGATGGTATTCAGATGTGCTTCACTTCGGAGCAGGAATCTCTGGTCAAAAAGTCCGGCAAGATCTGTTTGTCTCGTAATGGATTACATTTTAAGGAGGAACACGACAATGAGTATGGATCCAAAAGATTTTGATATGCCGGTAGCATCCTTTAATCCGAATCCGATGAAGCTGGGCTTGTTTACCGACGGCCTGCCGGATATGCCGTTTGAGCAGGTGCTGGATGAGGCAGTAAAGATGGGCATTCAGGTGCTGGAAATTGCAACAGGCGGCTACTCCTGTGCACCGCACCTCGATATGGAAAAGCTGCTCAACAGCGCGCAGGCGCGCAAGGAATTCATGCAGGCGATTGAGAGTCGCGGCTTGGAGCTGTACGCTTTGAACTGCTCCGCCAATGCCATTGGACCGGGCGAACGCTGGGCAAGCCACGCGCCGGACGTTATGAACACCTTCCGGCTGGCAGAGCTGCTGGGTGTCAAGCATGTGGTTGCACAGTCCGGTCTTCCGGCAGGTGCGCCGAATGACACCACTTTGAACTGGGTCACCCATACATTTCCGCCGGAAATGATGGATGTGCTCAAGTATCAGTGGGGCGTTGCCATTGATTTCTGGAGCAAGGCTGCAGATCTGGCAAAATCCTGCGGCGTAGAGACCATCGCACTGGAAAATCATCCGATGAATCTCGTATACAATGTGCCGACCGTGCTCAAGCTGCGCGAGGCTGTCGGCGACATCATCGGTCTGAACTTAGACCCAAGCCATGTATTCTTTATGGGCGGCGACCCACTGGCTATGGCACGAGAGCTGTGCAAGCAGAAGGCTGTTTACCATGTACACGGCAAGGATTCCCGCATCAATCCGCACATCAAGGGTCTGGATTGCTATGAGCAGGGCATTTACAACGGTCCGGCAGTCACTCGTTCTTGGAACTATGTCGCTGTTGGCTACGGACACGATGCCCTGTGGTGGAAGACCTTCTTCGCAACACTGGCAGAGGGCGATTATCATGGTCCGGTATCCATTGAGGTGGAAGATCCGCTGATGCCGAACAACCTGATTGCCATTCAGAAGTCCGCAGCATTCCTGAAGGAAACCATGCTTTCTTAATAGATACCGATACAGAGGAGGAGTACTTATGAAAATCGCATTTGACGGCAG
>NZ_JBNMHC010000085.1:0-7538 GCF_050872565.1 Butyricicoccus sp.
GACGCGGCCATACCATGTGCGGTCAAAGACCGTGATGTGTCCATCTTCCGGTATGTGCTGCCAGAATCGCCACAGATGATTGTGTGCTTTTTCCGTCGGTGTCGGAGAGGCGATAGGAACAACTTGGTAGCCGCGCGGGTCGAGGGCTGCGGTCAGGCGTTTGATATTTCCGCCTTTTCCAGCAGCATCCCAGCCTTCATAGGCGATGACAATCGGGATGTGCTTGCGGTATACTGTGTTGTGCAGCTTGGCGAGCTTTTTTTGCTCTTTGCGAAGCATAGAGCGGTAAGCATCTTCATCAATCGAACGATACAGCGGAACATCTTCCAGCAGCGGCTTTTTGACGAGATGAAACGTGTGCATCTGGGCGTGATATTCCGAGGGAATGATACTCTTTTTCTCATCCAGTGCGGAGCGAATAGACTGGACGATGATTTGATAGATTTCATTCATGGCACTGCGCCGCTCTTGTGCACTGATGACATGCCAAGGGGCAAATACCGTGTTTGTCTTTTCTAACATCTCATCGTAAATACGATAGTATTCTTTGTAATGCTTGTTGCGGTACTGGTCGCGTTCCGTGACACGCCAGCGGGTATTTTTATTTCGCATGAGCTTTTCCTGCCGATGCGCTTGCTCTTTGGCAGAGATGTGCAGGAAAAACTTGATAATCAGATAGCCGTCTTGTGACAGCTGCCGTTCAAAAGTGTTGATACTTTCCATCCGGCTGTAGGCTTCTTCTACAGACAGTCCATTTTCCAACCGGGCACGGGAGACTTCCGGGTACCAGCTCTCATCAAAGATTGCCATTTGCCCGCGCTCCGGCGTGCGGCGCCAGTGCCGCCATAAAAACGGATAGCGCAGTTCTTCTGGTGTAGGATCCTTGGTGTTATAGACCTTGAAAAAGCGAGGATCCAGCGTTTGAATCATGCTGGCGATCATGCTTCCTTTGCCGGAAGAATCCCAACCTTCAAATAAGACGATGACAGGCAGCTTGTTGTCTTTCATGCGGTGCTGAAGCTGAGCCAGCTCGCCGCGTACTTCTCGCGTTTCCAAGCGGTATTCAACATCCGTCATGTGGCGGTTAAAATCAATATGATTCAGCATGAAGCTCCCTCCTTTGTGCTTGTGTGTAACAATAGAATGATTCTTATTATACCATAGTTTGCAGAGAAATGCATCGGATATACAGAAAGACCCAAGAAGAGGAGAAAAAGAAAAAAGTTACCTGCAAAAAACTAGTGGAAATACTTGACAGGCCATGTTGAAATTTGGTACTATATAAATATAAAAATGATTCCTGTTTTTAATGTGGTCGAAGGGGTGTTGCCTGATGAAATATTCCAGACAGAGAGAGCTTGTGCGCGAGGCTGTGGAGAAGTCTTCGATTCATCCGACTGCGGATGAGGTGTACCAAGAAGTGCGAAAGCGAGAGCCGACCATCAGTTTGGCAACGGTTTACCGCAATCTCAACCAGCTTTCCGAAAATCACCTGATTCGGCGTGTCGTCGTTCCGGGGGATTCAGATCATTTCGATCATACCTTAAAAGAGCATGAGCATATGATTTGTACCCAGTGTGGGTGCGTTGTGGATATTTGGCCGAAATCATCGCTTTGGGAGTACTTTTCCGGTATGGAGGAAGCACAAATCACAGGATATGATTTGACTTTGTATGGCGTCTGCAAGGATTGTGCACAGAAACAGTCTGGTGCAGCAGAGGAAGATGCACAGCAAGAGTGAATAAAAAAGCAGATGTTTTCACCTGCTTTTTTTCGTATAGCAAAGAATTGTCAAACTTGTGTAAAATGCATTGCGATATGAAGATGAATTTGGTATAATAGACATATTACCAGTGGCCAATGGAGAGAGAAAACGGCGGGCTGAGTAAAAAAGAATGGGACTTGTAGAAGGAGGAAACAGCATGAAACGAATTGGTATGCTGACGAGCGGCGGCGACTGTCAAGGTCTGAATTCGACCCTGCGCGGCGTGGCAAAAGCTTTGTATGAGGAATACGGCAAGGAAGTAGAAATCTACGGCTTTAAGGATGGATACAAGGGACTCATTCAGGGAGAATACCGCCTGATGTCTCCGGGCGATTTTTCCGGTATTTTGACGATTGGCGGCACCATTCTCGGCACATCGCGTCAGCCGTTTAAGAATATGCGGGATAAAGACGAAAATGGCGTGGATAAAGTCACCAAGATGATAAAGACCTATAAGGATATGGAGCTGGACTGCTTGGTTATCCTTGGCGGCAACGGCACGACAAAGACTGCCAATTTGCTGCGCGAAGAGGGCTTGAACATTATCTCTCTGCCGAAGACCATTGATAATGATCTGTGGGGCACAGAGGTTACGTTTGGCTATCAGACTGCCATGGATATTGCAACGGATGTTCTGGATAAAGTGCATTCCACCGCAACGTCACACAGCCGTGTATTCCTCGTAGAGATTATGGGACATGGCGCTGGCTGGCTGACCTTGAGTGCAGGCATTGCGGGCGGCGCAGATATTATCTTGATTCCGGAAATTCCGTATGATTTGGACGCCGTTGTCAACAAGCTGGAAGAACGCCGCAAACATGGTCATGCCTTCAGCATTGTTGCTGTGGCAGAAGGCGCAATTTCCAAGGAAGAAGCCAAGATGTCCAAGAAGGAATTCAAGGCAGCACGTGCTAAAATGACTGACCCGTCTATCAGCTTCAAGCTGGCGCGTGAGCTGGGTGAAAAATGCTCGCAGGAGATTCGCGTGGTGAATCCGGGACATATTCAGCGCGGCGGCGGTCCAGATGCATATGACCGCATTTTGACAACGCGTTTGGGCACTGGCGCGGCACGCCTGATTAAGCACAAGCAGTATGGCAATATGGTAGCGATTCGCAATAATGAGATTATTGCAGTTCCGCTTAGTGAGGTTGCCGGAAAGCTGAAGACCGTACCGGTAGATAACGATCTGGTACAGGCAGCTCGTGATATTGGCATCAGCTTCGGCGATGAGAGCCCAGAGAAGGAAAAGAAGAAGGATAAGAAAAAAGAGAAGAAGGACAAAGAAAAGAAAGAAGAGAAAAACGACTGATTTTCTTGTATCATAAAAGGGCTGTCCGGTATCGGATAGCCCTTTGTTCTTGACATAGCGTCGAGAAACATTTACAATATTTACTATGTGGAAATCACCGATCTTAGACTGAGTTTTTGCCAGATTTTGTAGGTCGGGACGGTAAAAAGACGGTTGCCTTGTCATCCCGCGCGAGCGGAATGGAGGTTTATATGTAGCTCTCGCGGGAAATTCTCAGTGGGGGTGATACATAATGATTGCTTTGTCTATTGCTGGAAATATTTGCAGTATTCTTGGATTTGCGTTTGCAATCTATGCGTACTGTAAACAGCAAAAGAAAAAGTGAGCCGTCTGCCGCAAACAGACGACTCATGTAATGCTGAGAGTAGTGATAGCTCTCAAAGTTTTATGATACTAGTCATGTGTGGTAACCGTCTGATTTCCACACTTTTATTATATGTAGATTTTAACAGAATGTCAATCATAAATTAAAAGAGGAAATAATGAGAGCAGCATTGATTCAACTTCATGTCAGCAGCGAAGAGACAGCGGCACAGCGCTGGGAACGAGCGGAACGGATTCTATCTCAACTCAAGGACCGAGCAGTAGATCTGATTTTGCTGCCGGAATTGTGGGGCGTTGGATTTTCTAACTTTGCACAGTATCGGGAAGCAGCAGAACCGCTGCACGGGGAGACACAAATTCGTCTGGCGCGATGGGCACGCGATGCAAACGCGCATATTGTGACTGGCAGTTTTATAGAAAAGCAAGAGGAATGTTTATATAATACGACGATGCTGTTAGACAACAGCGGAAACGTCATGGGAAACTATCGAAAGATACATTTGTTTGGATATAATTCGCAGGAACAGCAGCTGCTGACAGCGGGAGATAAAACCAGTGAAATACAGACACGATATGGCAAGGTTGGTCTGGCAACCTGTTATGATCTGCGCTTTCCGGAACAATTTCGCCGGATGGTATCTCGCGGCACAGAAGCATTTTTGATTTGTGCTGCATGGCCAAAAGCACGAATTGACGACTGGAAGCTGTTTTGCCGTGCCCGCGCATTGGAAAATCAGAGCTTTTTGCTCGCCTGCAACACCTGCGGCAAATGGAACGGGGAAGAAGGCGGCGGACACAGCATGATTGTTTCGCCGGAAGGCAAAATTTTGGCGCAGGCGGGAGAGGAAGAGGAACTCCTGCTGGCAGATATTGATTTGCAGGAAGTCAAAGATTTTCGTGCACGATTTCCTGCATTACATGACTACACGTGCATATCTTAAATCTTCCTGTGAAAATTGACGAAAATTTTGAGAAAACTTGGCAGCAAAATCTCGAAAAGTATACCATGTTTACACATATATTAGAGGAAAAAACGAGATAATTGTGAGAAATGCCGATTCTTTCCGTGTTTTTCGAGTAATTTAAGATGTTTTTCATATTGACATTTTCTCGCTGGTTAGATAACATTAAATCAACAGGATTTATACCTAATATAAATTTTTCAGGAAAGAGGTTGAACTAAGATGGCATCTATTGATTTAAGCAAATATGGCATCAGTGGCGCTACCGAAATCGTTTACAATCCGTCTTACGAACTGCTGTTTGAAGAGGAGACCAAGGAAGGTCTGTCTGGCTATGAAATTGGCAAGCTGACCGAACTGGACGCTGTAAACGTTATGACTGGCATTTACACCGGTCGTTCCCCGAAGGACAAGTTCATCGTAATGGATGACAACTCCAAGGACACTGTATGGTGGACTTCTGACGAGTACAAGAACGACAACCATCCGGCATCTCAGGAAGCTTGGAAGGCTGTTAAGGATCTCGCAGTAAAGGAACTGTCCAACAAGAGACTGTTTGTTGTTGATGCATTCTGCGGCGCAAACAAGGATACCCGTATGGCAATCCGTTTCATCGTAGAAGTAGCTTGGCAGGCACACTTTGTTACCAACATGTTCATCAAGCCGACTGCTGAAGAGCTTGAGAACTTTGAGCCGGACTTCGTTGTTTACAACGCTTCCAAGGCTAAGGTTGAGAACTACAAGGAACTGGGTCTGAACTCTGAGACCGCAGTAGTCTTCAACATCACCAGCCGTGAGCAGGTTATCATCAACACCTGGTACGGCGGCGAGATGAAGAAGGGTATGTTCTCCATGATGAACTACTACCTGCCGCTGAAGGGCATCGCTTCCATGCATTGCTCTGCAAATACCGACCTGAACGGCGAGAACACCGCAATCTTCTTCGGCCTGTCTGGTACTGGTAAGACCACCCTGTCCACCGACCCGAAGCGTCTGCTGATCGGCGATGACGAGCACGGCTGGGACGACAACGGCGTGTTCAACTTTGAGGGCGGCTGCTACGCAAAGGTTATCAACCTGGATAAGGAATCCGAGCCGGACATCTACAATGCAATCCGTCGTGACGCTCTGCTGGAGAACGTTACCGTTGCTGAGGATGGCAAGATCGACTTCGCTGATAAGAGCGTAACCGAGAACACTCGTGTATCTTACCCGATTGACCATATTCAGAACATTGTTCGCCCGATTTCTTCTGCACCGGCAGCTAAGAACGTTATCTTCCTGTCCGCAGACGCATTCGGCGTACTGCCGCCGGTTTCTGTACTGACTCCGGAGCAGACCCAGTACTACTTCCTGTCTGGCTTCACCGCTAAGCTGGCTGGTACCGAGCGCGGCATCACTGAGCCGACTCCGACCTTCTCCGCTTGCTTCGGTCAGGCATTCCTGGAACTGCATCCGACCAAGTACGCAGAAGAGCTGGTTAAGAAGATGGAGAAGAGCGGCGCTAAGGCTTATCTGGTTAACACTGGCTGGAATGGCACTGGCAAGCGTATCTCTATCAAGGATACCCGTGGTATCATCGATGCAATCCTGAATGGCGACATCAAGACTGCTCCGACCAAGACCATCCCGTACTTCAACTTTGAAGTTCCGACCGAACTGCCGGGCGTTGATTCTGGCATTCTGGATCCGCGCGATACCTACGCTGATGCTTCCGAGTGGGTTGCAAAGGCAAAGGATCTGGCTGGCAGATTCATCAAGAACTTTGCTAAGTACGAAGGCAACGAAGCTGGTAAGGCTCTGGTTGCAGCTGGCCCGCAGCTCTAATCGGCTGACGAGAACGCTCGTACTACATAAAAAATACAACAGCGAGATTGCTGATCGAAAGATCAGCGATCCCGCTGTTTTTTTGCTTATTTTACCGGACAGACGCCGGTTCCATCGAAATGAGGAATAAAACTTTCACTGATGGCTTCTGCCTCCTGTGTCCAGCCGTCTAGGCCGAGAAATGCCATTTCTTCACAGGCTTCTGCATACGCTTCATCTGTGATGGGATGCATCAGCTCCGGATAGTCAGTCAAATCGGTACAGGGCGTAAACTGCCGCATGAGACTGACAAAGACGTCGGTTTTCCAACGCTTGGCAATGGTGCGCAGAATATGCGCTGTGTCTGAGCCAAGTCCTGGAAGCATCAAGTGACGAATGATGGTACCGGAACGCATGAGTCCGTCCGAGTCAATCACAGGCTCTGCGGTTTGCCGCACCATTTCGTCAATGGCATCTACTGCGACATCGAAATAATCCGAAACATGCGAATAGCGCTCGCTGTAATAAGAGCTGTAATATTTGAAGTCAGGAAGATAAATATCAATCAGTCCGTCTAACATGCGCAAGGTCTCGACACGCTCATAGCCGCCGCAGTTATAAACAATCGGAATGGTCAGACCGCGCTCGCGCGCGAGTGGAATGGCTTCTGTGAGCTGCGCGGCATAATGTGTGGGTGTGACCAAATCAATATTGTGAGCGCCGCGCTGCTGCAGTGATAAAAAGGTATCTGCCAGACCGGAAACATCCGTATAGATACCGGACGGCTGCGCTCCTGTGCCGGAAATATCGTGGTTTTGACAGTATACACAGCCGAGCGGACAGTGGCAGAAAAAGACCGTGCCTGCGCCTTTGGTGCCGGACAGACAAGGCTCTTCCCATTGATGTAAATAGGCGAGACCTACGCGAATCTGCGCATCGGCACCGCAAAATCCACGTTCGCCTGCTTTTCGGTTTGCACCGCACATGCGCGGGCACAGCGTACAGTGTTCGAGCATGAAATGCCCCCTTTCTTGTCTATCATAGCATAAAAGACTGGGAAAATACAAGAAAATGCGGTATACTGTTATATAGAGAAAACACGAACAGATGGGGAGTGTCATACGATGGATTTTTCAAAGTTTCCTGAGCTGGCAAAGGCAGCCAGAGGAGAAGTACAGGCGGATCTGGTATTTCGAGGCGGAAACGTCATCAATGTCTTTACCGGAGAGATTTTGCGCACATCGGTTGCTGTCACAGATGGTGTGATTGTTGGCATTGGCGATGAATATAGCGGCAAACAAGAAATTGATCTGAAAGGAAAATATCTGTGTCCGGGATTTATTGATGGACATCTGCATTTGGAATCGAC
>NZ_JBNMHC010000086.1:0-7489 GCF_050872565.1 Butyricicoccus sp.
TGACGCAAACGCGAACCGCAGGCAGAAAATGCATGTTTCGCTGTGCGAAGCATCCGCGTCAATCGTTCATGCGCATCCTCCGGCGATACAACCGGTTGATAGCCGCAAAACAGGGCAAATACCTGCGCATACTGTTCCAGAGAACCAGCTCTCTGCAAATCCACATGACCGGTATTTTGAAGCAGCGTTTCTCCCGCAGGCAGTCGCTGCTCAAAATCTGTTAGGCGATATATCGTATCGCAATGAAGATCAAAATATCGCAATCAATTCACCTCAAATGCATGGGGAACATGCCGGATGCGGCACGTTCCGCGCTGTTGATTGACCAGCACTTCTATGACATCAAACCGCGGTTGTTTCGTTGTCGGATGCCGGAGCAGCCAGCACTGCGCTGTTTTCACCAATCGTTCGCGCTTTTGCGCGGTAACCGCTTCGCGCGGCGCGCCCCACGCTTCACTCGAACGGGTTTTGACCTCTACAAAAAGTAAATACTGCGCATCCGCACAGATAATATCAATTTCACCGTGTTTCCAGCGATAATTTCGCGCCAAAATGGTGTATCCATGCCGCTGCAAGAATTCAGCGGCGCGCTGTTCGCCGCGCTGTCCCGTTGTCATATGTGATTGAGAATCTTCTTTAAAAATGTTTTGCGGTGCAGCGGGCAAATGCCGTATTGTTCGATGGCAGCATAATGTGCTTTCGTGCCGTATCCCTTGTGCTTTTCAAAGCCGTATTCCGGATAGGTCTGCGCCATCTCACGCATATAGCGGTCTCGCGTGACCTTTGCGAGAATGGACGCCGCAGCAATCGACAGCACTTTGCCGTCTCCGCCGATGACGGTTTCTGCCGGAATCTCCAAGCCTTGAATGCGATTGCCATCCACCAAAGCAAAATCAGCGGGAATTTGCAGAGCCTCCACCGCGCGGCGCATGGCAAGAAACGTTGCCTGCAAGATATTGATATCGTCGATTTCCTGTTCGCTTGCCTGACCAATGCCATAGGCAAGGGCATTTTCTTTGACAAAATCAAACAAGGCTTCGCGCTTTTTTTCGGTAAGCTTCTTCGAGTCATTGACGCCCGGCAGTTCGATGCCTTCCGGCAAAATTACCGCTGCCGCGACAACAGGTCCCGCCAACGGTCCGCGTCCCGCCTCATCAATACCGCACACAGCAGCAAAACCTTTGGCGCGGATTTCGGTTTCTTTTTCCATCGTGAGGAGAACCGGCTGCTTGCTCTTAGCCATTCGCCTGCTCCTCCGTATATTCATCCGGTGTTTCCAGCGTAATACGTCCGAGCTTGCCGCCGCGATATTCATCGAGCAGAATGCGAGCCATGCGTTCGGTATCAATTTCACCGCCGGAAATCAGGAAGCCGCGTTTTCTGCCCGCACGCATCAGCAATTCATAGCCAAGAAAATCAATCTCTTCGTCCTCACTTGGCAGTTCAAACTTATATCTGTCTGTCAGCAGCTTTGGCGCATGATGGTACAAAATCTCCATGAGCTTGCAAGCCAAAGTCTCCACATCCAAGATGTTGTCTTTGACTGCACCGGTTACTGCCAGCAAGATGCCTGTACGCTCATCGTCCAGCTTCGGCCACAGAATGCCCGGTGTATCGAGCAGCTCCAAGCCGCCTTCCACACGGAACCACTGCTGACCGCGTGTAACGCCCGGCTTATCTGCCGCCTTTGCCGACTTGCGTCCGAGCACCTTGTTGATAAATGTGGACTTGCCGACATTCGGAATGCCGACAACCATAACTTTGACAGACCGGCCGGTCTGGCCCTTTTCCTTCCACTTTTCAATTTTGTCCGCCAGCAGCGTACGCACCGCCGCAGAGAACTTGGCAACGCCTGCGCCGCTCTTGGCATCCGTTGTCAAAACGGCATAGCCCTTGCTGCGATAAAATGCCGCCCACTGCTTGGTTGCTTCCGGATCCGCCAGATCCGTGCGATTCAAAATGAGAATGCGCGGCTTGTTGCCCGCGATTTCGTCCATATCCGGATTGCGGCTGACCTGCGGAATCCGCGCATCAACCACTTCACAGACCGCATCCACCTGCTTTAGGCTGACTGCCATCTGTCGGCGCGTGCGTGTCATATGACCGGGATACCACTGTATATTCATATGTTTTTCTCCTTATGATACGGTACCGATTTCATTGACCGGATAAATACGCATCAGCACCTTGCCGATGACATAGCGGGTATCCACCATGCCCAGTGCTTCACAGCGGCTGTCTGTCGAATGATTTCGGTTGTCTCCCATGACGAAGATGCATCCCTTCGGCACGGTCTGCGGAAAATCCATGTCAAAATGCGTCTGTGTTTTTTCCGCAATGTATGTTTCGTTCAAGACTTCACCGTTGACGGAAACCTCGCCGGTGTCAAAGTCAATATCCACGGTGTCGCCTTCCGTTGCAATCACGCGCTTGACAATCGGACTTGTCATAAACGAATCCTTGGTCAAAATAACAATATCGCCCTTTTCCGGCGTATAGAACAGATTGGAAACCAAAAGCTGATTGCCATTCTGCAAAGTCGGCACCATCGAAGAGCCTTCTACACCAATAATTCGGATTCCGAATACAAAAACCAGAATCACGATGGTCAAGGACAGAATCAGTGCCTCGCCCCAGTCAAACAGTTCACTGTGGAACCGTCCCTTCGGTGCTTCTTCTTCAGAAGCTTTTTTCTCTTTGCGCATCAGGTCTCATCATCCTTTCATCGGATACACATATATCTTTATATTATACCGATTCCGCCCTGAATGGCAAGTAATTTCCGGCAAAATGCCCGCAAATCTTCTATATTCCTTGAATTTTTGAAAGAAAAAGGAGAGAACAGAACTGTTCTCTCCTTGGTGGTTCCTGAATACAGGCTGAAACTTACAGCTTTTCCTGAACCTTTGCTGCCTTGCCGACTCTGCCGCGCAGGTAGTACAGCTTAGCACGGCGAACCTTACCGTTACGAACGATCTCGAACTTTGCAATGTTCGGGGAATGTACCGGGAAAGTCTTCTCAACGCCTACGCCGTAAGAAATACGTCTAACGGTTACAGACTTGTTGATGCCAGTGTGCTTGATAGCGATGATGGTACCCTCGAAAACCTGAATTCTTTCGCGGTTACCTTCCTTGATCTTCTGGTGTACCTTAACGGTAGAACCAACCTTGAGCTCCGGCAGATCGTTCTTAATCTGCTGCTCTGCGAGAACCTTAACTAAGTCCATCGTATAATCCTCCAAATCTTAGACAATCGTATCCCTTTTAAAACCTCCTGTCCGGTACTGCGCTGGATTTCTCCCTGCACAATGCTTGTGCACCGCATATCCGGTGGCCGAGCCCTTCTCAGCCGGGTGAACAGAGGATTGTCCGGTTTCAGTTAGTTATTTTAGCATGAAAATCCGCAAAATGCAAGATAAATATACAAAAAATAATGGATTATTTTGTGCATTTTTGTTGTTCATTCTCACCAAATATGATATACTATTCCTGTCATAGGAAATACATTTTCCATAACAAGGAGGTAATTGCTGTTATGTGGGCTTATGAGAGTGTTTTTTATCAGATTTATCCAATGGGCTTTTGCGGTGCGCCGTGGGAGAATGATGGAAAGACCGTGAATCGCATCGGCAAGGTCGGCGATTGGGCGGCGCATATTGCGTCTATCGGCTGCAATGCAATGTACTTTTCCCCTGTTTTTGAATCCGACAGCCACGGTTACGATACCCGCGACTTCCGGAAGATCGACTGCCGCCTCGGCACCAATGCAGATTTTGCAGAAGTCTGTGACAAACTGCACAAGGAAGGCGTCCGCGTTGTTTTGGATGGCGTATTCAATCATGTCGGCAGAGGCTTCTGGGCATTTAAAGATGTACAGGAGAAAAAGTGGGATTCCCCGTATAAAGATTGGTTCCATATCAGCTTTGACGGAAACTCCAACTACAACGATGGCTTCTGGTACGAGGGCTGGGAAGGCCATTATGAGCTGGTCAAGCTGAATCTGCGCAACGAAGCAGTGATTCAGCACATCTTTGACTGCATCCGCGGCTGGGTAGAAGAATTCGACATTGACGGTTTGCGTCTGGACGTTGCCTATTCCTTGGATCGCGATTTCATTCGTCGTCTGCGTTCGTTCTGTGATTCTCTCAAGCCGGACTTCTTCTTGGTCGGCGAAGTGATGAGCAGCGACTGTTCCCCGTTCCTCGCAGATGGTATGCTGCACTCCTGCACCAATTACGACTGCTACAAGGGTCTGTATTCCTCGTTCAATTCCATGAACATGTTCGAGATCGGTCATTCGCTGCAGCGCCAGTTTGGCCCCGAGCCGTGGACGCTGTACAAGGGCAAGCATCTGCTCTCCTTTGTTGACAACCACGATGTCACCCGCGTCGCTTCTATCTTGACCAACGAAAAGCATTTGCCGCTGATCTATGCCATGATGGTCGGTATGCCGGGCATCCCTTGCATCTATTATGGCAGCGAGTGGGGTGAAAAGGCACAGAAGCAGCAAGGTTCCGATGCCAATCTGCGTCCGTGTTTCGAGCAGCCGCAGACCAATGCACTGACTGAATGGATTGCCAAACTCGCAAAGGCAAAGAAATCCTCCAAAGCTCTGTGCTATGGCGGTTACACCATTCGCCTGATGACCAACAAGCAGATTATTTTCGAGCGTGCCTTTGAAGATGAGCGCGTCATGGTCGCTATCAATGCCGATGACCAGCCGTTCCACGCGCACTTCAATGCAGAAGCCGGTCGTGCCCGCGACCTGATTACCGGCGAAGTCCACGATTTCGGCGGCGGTTCCGAGCTCCCTCCGTACTACGCAGCGTTCTGGCAGGTATTTTAATGCTCAGCAATTCCTGTAAATAATAAATCCCCCGTTTCACCGTTTTTATGCAGGCAGCATACACTGCTCATAAGCAATCGGCTGAAAAGGGGGATTTTTCTTGGATTTTATGATTGTTGTCGCTGTGACTGCGGACGTGATGTTCGCCGCCATGGCTTGCGGAACTGCTGGCATTTGGATTCCTTGGTATTCCCGCCTGTGTATGGCAGCCGTCAGCAGTGGATTTCTCATTGTGTCTGCTGCCGGAAAGAGCGTGCTGTTTCAAGATCTTCCGCAGGACACCATTCGATGGATTGGTTTCACCGCTTTGGTTTGCATCGGATTGATGCAGATTTTCGGTGAACGCATATCTCGACAGCTTGGCAAAACAACCAGCCAAATCTTAGCACCTGTGCGTGTCGGTGCCGCTGTGTTTCTCGATCACACCCGTGCGGACAGCGATCACTCGAATGTCTTGTCTATTCCAGAGTCTATTGTACTCGCTATTCCGGTTTCCATAGACTCGCTGATTGGCGGCTTAGGCGTTTCTGCTTGCGGTTCCGCATTGATTTCCTTGCTGGGCATCGCCTTTGTGTGGAACTTTTTCGCAGTCTGGTACGGCAGATGGTTTGGCACAAAAATTCCCATTCCCAGCGAGCACGCACGTTCCATTTTCTGCGGCGCGGTTCTCATCGCACTCGGCTTTTGGAAGCTGGTGTAATCAGCCGTTTTCTTCTCGCTCTGCCATCTCCTGCAGTTCAATCCAGCGCTCTTCCTTGGCATCCAATTCACCGGATACTGCTTCAATTTGTTCAGAAAGCTCTTGCAGACGCACAAAATCGGAAGTCACCTGTGCCTGTTCGTCTTTCAATGCCGCAAGTTTATCCTCCAACTTGGCAATCTCATCGTCAATGTGTTCCAGCTCATACCGGTCTTTATAACTCATTTTGGTTTTGTTTGAGTTTTTCGGCTTTGGCTTTTCTGCTTTCTCTGTTTTCTCTATCGTCGGCCGTTCGATTTCCTTGCGCTTGCTGAGATAATCTGCATAATTGCCGAGATATTCCTCTACTTCGCCGCTCGGACGGAACTCGAAAATACGCCGCGCGATTTTATCCAAAAAGTATCGGTCATGCGATACCGTGAGAACGGCACCTTCAAACCCTTCCAGATAATTTTCCAGAATATTCAATGTTTCAATGTCCAAATCATTGGTCGGCTCGTCCAGCAGCAGAATATTCGGTGCAGACATCAAGACGCTGAGCAAATACAGTCTGCGTCTTTCGCCGCCGGAAAGGCTGCCAATCCGCGTCCACTGCTGTTCTCCGGTAAACAAAAAGGTCTCCAACATCTGAGCCGCGGACAACGTCCCGTCCGGTGTACGCACCGTCTCCGCAATATCTCGAATGAACTCGATCACCTTTTGATTTTCGTCCATATGCCCGCAGTCCTGTGCAAAGTAACCGATTTTCACGGTTTCTCCGTAGGTCACGGTACCGGCATCCGGCTGCGCCTGTCCTGCGAGAATGCGCAAAAACGTTGATTTGCCTGTGCCGTTTCGTCCAACGATACCAATGCGGTCGTCACGCGCTACCGTTAAGTCAAAATCTCGAATATACGTCTTTCCGTCCCAGCTCTTGCACAAACCGGACACTTCGATGGTCTTTTTGCCGAGGCGCGTAGAAATCGACTTCATTTCTACTTGGCTATCCTCTTCTTGTACCGTCTTGCTCGACAGCTCTTCAAATCGCTGAATGCGTCCCTTTGCCTTTGTGGTGCGCGCCTTTGCGCCGCGGCGCATCCATTCCAGCTCCCGGCGTAAAATTGTCTGTCTCTTGCGTTCTGACGCTGCTGCGCTGGCAACACGCTCCGCCTTGCGTGCAACAAAGCCCTCATAATTTTCTTCATAGAAATATAGCTTTGCATGGTCCAGCTCGCAAATGCGATTGGTCACGCGATTGAGAAAATATCGGTCATGGGTAATGATAACCAGCGCGCCTTTATATGCCTTGAGCTGCTGCTCCAGCCATGCGGCGGTTTCATTGTCGATATGGTTTGTCGGCTCGTCCAAAATCAAAATTTCGCTCGGATTAATCAGCGCGGAGCAAATCGCTACGCGCTTTTTCTGTCCACCGGAAAGCAATCGCACATCTCGGTCAAACTCCGTAATGCCAAGCTGTGTCAGCAGCATTTTGGCTTCATATGCACGTTCTTCTGCAAAATCTGTCGATGCGCCGCGAAAAACCTGCTGCAGCACGGTAACCGGTTCAGAAAAATCCGGGGACTGCGGCAGATAGCCAATGCGCGCACCGCGTGCCAACGTAATCGTTCCGGCGTCCGGCTCTTGCATTCCTGCAAGAATGCGCAAAAACGTCGATTTTCCCGTGCCATTGATACCAATAAAGCCGACCTTATCATGCTCTTCCAGCGCAAAGCTGACATCGTCGAACAACGTGTTTTCTCCCCAGCTCAGGGAAATATGTTCTGCGTTGAGTAATACCATAACATTCCTTCCTTGTAGACACAGAAACCGCCGGATTTTCATCCGGCGGCTGTGATTCTATCATCATATGTGATTTACAGACTATTGACAATATCCTTAAAGCGGTTGCCGCGCTCCATAAAGTTCTTGAAAATATCAAAGGAAGCACTTGCCGGGCTCATCA
>NZ_JBNMHC010000087.1:0-7482 GCF_050872565.1 Butyricicoccus sp.
AAAAAGTGCCGCTTGGCACATACGGTGTCTTTGATTCTGCTTGCGTTCGGTTTGGCGATGGATTGCTCAAAGCAAAAGCTATTGATGATCGCGTGGGCTGTGCGGTCATGCTGACTCTTTTGCAGGAACAGCCGGCAGTAGATACATGGTTTGTTTTTGGTGTGCAGGAAGAGGTTGGTTTGCGCGGCTCTCGCTGTGCAGCATTTGCGCTGCAGCCGGATATTTGTCTGGTACTGGAAGGCACAACGACGGCAGATTTGGCAGAGGTAGACGGCGCCAAGCAAGTGTGCGGCCTGCGCAAGGGTGTTGTGATTCCGTTTATGGATCGCTCTACCATTTACAATCAGAAGCTGTTTGAGACGCTGCGCAAGCTGGCAGAGGACAATCATATTCCATGGCAGACCAAACACCGCGTAGCAGGCGGTACAGATGCCGGACGCATTCATTTGACCAGAGAAGGCGTTCTGACAGCTGGACTTGCAGCGCCGGTTCGCTATATCCATTCACCGTCCAGTGTTGCTGCTCTGGAGGACATGCAGGGCATGTTGGCACTGAGCCGACATTTTCTGACGTATTTGGGAGATGAAGAATCATGAGTTTTGATATTTATGAAGCATTTTGTAATTTGTCTGCTGCTTTCGGTCCGTCCGGCAGAGAATCCGACATCATTCAGGCGATTCGTGAAGTGACAGCGGACAATGTGCAGGACATTGGCGATTGGGATCATCACATTGATACAATGAACAATCTGATCTATCATCGCGAGGGTAAGGGCAAGAAAATTTTGCTTGCCGCACATATGGATTCGATTGGCATTGTTGTGACACATATTGATGACAACGGATTTGCTCGCTTTGCACAAGTCGGAGGATTTATGCTCGGAGATCTGGTAGACAGACGCGTTCGCTTTCAGAATGGCACGCGCGGTGTGATTGCGTTTGAAGAAAAAACCGAGTTTTCCAAGCTTGGCTTTGACAATCTGTTCTTAGATATTGGTGCAGGAAACAAAGAAGAAGCAGAAAAGCTGATTCAAGTCGGAGACTTTGCCGTATACGATGAACAGCCGCACAAACAGGGAAATGTCGTTTGCGGCCCGTATTTGGACAACCGCATGGGTTGTGTGACCTTGATTGGTGCGATGGCAAAGCTGGCAGATCTGCCGTGCGACAGTGATGTCTATGTGGCGTTTACAGCACAGGAAGAAGTCGGTCTGCGCGGCGCGCAGACAGCAGCATTTGCGGTTCAGCCAGATTATGCCATTGCTGTTGACGTGACCGATACCGGAGATCTGCCAGAGCGAAAGTATCCTATGGCTGTGAAGATGGGTGCAGGTCCAGCAGTCAAGATCATGGATCATTCGGTAATCTGTGACCAGCAGGTCAAGAATGCCTTGTATCGTGTCGCAGAGGCTCAGAATATTCCGGTACAGCGAGAGATTATGGAATTTGGCGGAACAGACACCGGTGCCATTCAGCGCACAGCTGGCGGCGTAAAAGTCGGTGCGGTCAGCATCCCGACACGCTATATCCATTCTGCTGCGGAGATGGCAAACCTGCGTGATGTCGAGCAGGCGATTTCGCTCATTGCCCACGTTGTCAGCGAAGGCGTTGATGCAGAATAATATACCCACAGAGCATAAAAAAATCCAGTCTCCAAAAAATGGGGACTGGATTTTTGCGTGTTTATCAGGATTCTGCTGTTTCCGACAGCTGCTCCGGCTGTTCCGGACAGTTGAGAATTTCCATGAATTCTTCACCGGTAATGGTTTCTTTTTCATATAAGAAACGAGACAGCTCATCCAACTTCTGGCGATTCTCGGAGAGAATCGCTTTGGCTTTTTCGTGCTGTGTTTTGACCAGCTCGACAACTTTTTTGTCGATTTCCTTTTGCGTATCTGCGGAGCAGGCGAGAGAGGTATCGCCGCCGAGATACTGATTGTTGACGGTTTCCATCGCAACCATGTCAAAGCTGTCACTCATGCCGTAGCGGGTAATCATAGCGCGAGCCAATTTGGTTGCCTGTTCAATATCGTTGGAAGCGCCGGTTGTGATTTCATGGAAAACCACTTCCTCTGCGGCACGACCGCCGGTAAACGTAGCAATCTTATTTTCGATTTCTTCCTTGGACATCAGGTATTTATCTCCCTGCTCGACCTGCATGGTATAGCCGAGGGCACCGGATGTGCGCGGAATAATGGTAATTTTCTGCACCGGTGCAGAATGTGTCTGTAAGGCGGCAACCAAAGCATGACCGATTTCATGATAGGCAACAACTTGCTTCTCATGGTCAGAGAGCACGGTGTTCTTTTTCTGATAACCGGCGATAACCACTTCGATGCTTTCTTCCAAATCCGCTTCTGTGACAACGGTTCGATTGTCGCGGACAGCGCGCAAAGCTGCTTCGTTAATGATGTTGGCAAGTTCTGCGCCGGATGCACCGGATGCCATGCGGGCAATGGTGTGATAGTTTACATCGTCTGCGGTTTTGATTTTTTTGGCGTGTACCTTGAGAATGGCTTCGCGTCCGGCGAGATCCGGCAGTTCTACCGGCACGCGGCGGTCAAATCGACCAGGGCGTGTCAGGGCAGGATCAAGAGACTCCGGTCGGTTGGTAGCTGCCAAGATAATGACGCCGTTGTTTCCCTCAAAGCCGTCCATTTCTGTCAGCAGCTGGTTGAGCGTCTGCTCGCGCTCATCGTTGCCGCCGATTTGTCCGTCACGTTTTTTGCCGATGGCATCAATCTCATCAATAAAGACAATGCATGGTGCTTTTTCCTTCGCCTGCTTAAACAGGTCACGGACTTTAGAAGCACCCATGCCGACAAACATTTCAACAAATTCTGAGCCGGACATCGAGAAGAACGGAACACCGGATTCTCCGGCAACGGCCTTGGCCAACATGGTTTTACCGGTTCCCGGAGGGCCAACGAGCAAAATGCCCTTTGGCATCGAGGCACCGATGGCTGTATATTTGTTTGGATTGTGCAGATAATCGACAATTTCCTGCAAGTTTTCCTTTGCCTCATCTTCTCCGGCAACATCATCAAAATGGATGCCTTCTGTCGACTGCACGTAAATTTTGGCGTTGCTCTTGCCCATGCCAAACATCATAGAATTTTTGCCGCCAGCCTGATCCATGAGCTTTTTGCCCATGTACTGACCAAGGGCGATAAAAATAACGAGCGGCAAGACAAAAGTCAGTAAAAAGCTGAGAATCGGAGAGGTGGTCTGCTGGATTTCCTGCTCGAATTTCGCGCCGGAATCATATAACCGCTGTACCAGCTCCGGATCGTCCATCTTACCGGTCTTATAGGTCGTATCCTTGGCCTTGTTGGTAAAGATGATCTCGCTGTTGTCAATTTCTACTTCGCCGATGTCCTTGTCGGCGATCATGGTCAAGAATGTGCCATAATCCACATCTTTAACTTGGTGCTGCATGAGCATTGGTCCTGCAATCATATTAAACAGAATCACAACCAGCAAAATGATTCCATAATAAAAGATCAGAGGCTTTTTTGGACTTTTGACTTCTTTCATAGCATAACCTCCTTGTGTTTATTCGTGCATGATATATTCTGCGGCAGCTTCACCGGCTGTCATACCAGAGCACCATGCCCAATGTAAATTATATCCGCCGCAGTCGCCGACAACATCTAAGATCTCACCGGCGAGAAACAGACCGGACTGTCTGAGCGAGCGGAAGCGATTGTCGATTTCATTTAAAAATACGCCGCCGCCCGTGACCTGCGCGTGATCCCACGACTGGACACCGGTGATAGGGAAATCCCAGCCCTTGAGCAGCGAAACCAATTTGTCGATGTCCTGCCGCGACAGAGATGCGGACGGACGAGAAACAGGCGTCAGAGACAGCGTTTCCAGCGCGGCAAACAACAGCTTTTTGTGAATCAGTCCGAGCAAATTGTCTGCTAACGGGTCGTTCGGATACTGCTTGATGCGTTGCTGCAACGCAGTGTGAAGCTCTGTATGCTGCCAGTCCGGAAATAAATCAAGACGCACGGTATATGCCTGTTCTTGCACCGGTTTCTGCATCCAACAGGATAATTGCAGCGCCGGAATACCGGATAAGCCGTAATCCGTCAATTGGACTTCGCCCAACTCCTCGGTCAGCTTTTGTTTTCCATCCAGCAAGGTCGCACGACAGATAACGCGAATGCCCTTGAGCTGCTTGAGTATGGCGAGCTGCTGCCCGCACCGCAGCGGTACCAAGCAGGGATAGAGCCGCGCATAGCGATGACCCATTTGCAGCGCAAGCGGATAGCTGGTGCCGTTGGTACCCTGCTTGGGGGCAGCACGTCCGCCTGCCGCCAGAATCACGGCATCTGCATGAAAGATTTGGCCGGATTCTGTCTGTGCGGTAAAAACTTTCTTTTGAACAGATAACGACTTGACCTTACAGTTGTACTGCACCTGAATATGATGCCGCTGCAAAGCCAGCTCCAGCACATCCAGTACCATAGAAGCCTGTCGGCTGTATGGGTAGATGCGTCCGCCGTCTTCTTCTGTACAGTAGAGACCCAAGTCACGGAAAAATGCCAGCGTGCGCTCTGCTGGCATGTCAGCGAGCAATTCTGTGAGTCGGCTGGTGTTCTGCGTATGATAATGACCCGGCGCAATCTGTGCATTCGTCAGATTGCATCTGCCGTTTCCGGTGGCGAGAATTTTCTTGCCGATGCGATCCAAACCGTCCAAGATGGTGATTTGAGCGGAAGGATTGGTTTTGGCGGCAGAAATGGCGGCAGCTATGCCGGATGCGCCGCCGCCAATAATAAGGATACGATTCATAAATGAACCTCCTTTTCTATCATTGCGTTTTTAGCTGCCTTTATTATAGCATGAATCTCTAAAAAGAGTTTGAATAAACATGAAATTTTTGTTACTTTTTGTGTTTTCTCGCTGTGCCCTGTAGATTTTCTGCCGGAAAAGCGGTAAAATAGAAACAGATGATAGAAATGTGTAATCCAAAAACTGCCAAAATCAGCGGTTTTTCTATATTTAAAGATAAAGCAAGGGAAATCATATGAGAGCAAGTGAACGTCTGTTAAAATATGCTGCCATTTATACAGGAAGCAGAGAAGAAAATGCCGCACAGACCCCATCAACGCCGGAACAATTTACTCTGGCGCATGTCTTGGCGGATGATATGCGAGAGATTGGTCTGACAGATGTCTCAGTCGACGAACACGCATATGTATACGGCTTTTTGCCGGCATCGGAGGGGAAAGAGCAGTGTCCGCCGATTGGCTTGATTGCGCATTTGGACATTGTCAATGAATTTGGCGGAACAGAGATTCGTCCGCAAGTCATTACCAGCTATGATGGCGGAAGCATTCGCTTGGGAACCAGCGGGCGAACGCTGGACGCAGAACAGTTTCCGGATTTGAAGCAGGCAATAGGAGATACCATCATTACAACGGATGGAACAACAGTGCTTGGCGCAGATGACAAGGCAGGTGTGGCGGAAATCCTGACGATGTGCGAGAAGCTGATACAGGAAAATCGTCCACACGGAAAGATCTGTATCTGTTTTACGCCGGATGAGGAGATTGGGCATGGTGCCGCGCTGCTCGATCTGGAAAAATTCGGCGCAAGCTATGCCTATACGGTGGACGGCAGTGCACCCAATGAAGTCGAGTGGGAAACGTTCAACGCTGCTGCCGCCGAGTGGAACATTACGGGTGTTTCCGTGCATCCGGGCGATGCCAAGAATAAAATGATTCATGCCGCACTGATTGCCATGGAGATCAATCGTCTGCTGCCGCCGGATGAGGTTCCGGCGAAGACAGAAGGGAGAGAAGGCTTCTTTCATCTGTGTGACATGTCCGGCGATGTTTCTCAAGCGAAGCTGTCATACATCATCCGCGATCATGATGCAGAGAAATTTGCGCAGCGCAAACAGCTCATGCGCGATATAGAACGCCGTATCAACGCAAAATACGGCGAAGGCACAGCAAAGCTGACGCTGCGCGACCAATATCGCAATATGGCAGAGATTTTGAAAGATCATCCGGATGTTGTAGAGAGAGCAAAACGTGCGATTCGTGCGGTTGGACTTACGCCAGTATCTCATCCGGTGCGCGGCGGCACGGACGGCGCACAGCTGTCGTTCCGCGGATTGCCGTGCCCCAATCTCGGAACCGGTGCGTATGCGCTGCATGGACCGTATGAACATGCCATTGCACAGCAAATGGATACCGTGACGGAAATTTTACTGCACATAGTAGAAGCATGAGATAGAGAAAGATAGAATAGAGCAAAATAAGGAGAAAAAACTATGGACAAGCAAGGGAAACGAACCAAAAAAGAAGAAAAGCATAGGATGAGCTGCTATACCAATCGAGAATTGTCATGGCTGCAGTTCAATGTCCGCGTTTTGCGTGAAGCAGAGAATGAACATGTTCCGCTGGCAGAACGCCTGTCGTTCGTGTCGATTTATCAATCGAATTTGGATGAGTTTTTTATGGTGCGTGTCGGCACACTGATGGATCAGATGCGTTCCGGAGAAAAAATCCGTGACAACAAGACCAACATGACCAGCAAGCAGCAGGTGGAAGCGATTCTGGAGCGCACGCGCGAGCTGGAAGCACTGAAAGCGAAAATCTATGAGCAGCTGATGGGTGAGCTGGAGCCGCAGAACATTCATTTGATTAACTTCAACCGGTTGTCGAAAAAGGAAGGGGCTTTACTGGAAACCTATTTTGACCAGAACATTGCGCCGTTCCTGATGCCGATGATTCTCGGCAAACAGCAGCCATTCCCATTCCTCAATAACAAGGAACTGTATGCGCTGGTATCACTGGGTACAAAGGGCGGAAAATCCAAAATTGGCATTGTGCCGTGCACAAACAATGCCTTTAAGCGTTTGATTGAGATTCCTTCTCGTCCGGGTACCTTTATGCTGTGCGAGGAGCTGATTCTGCATTTTGTCTCCAAGCTGTACCCGACCTATCTCGTCAAGGAAAAATCTATTCTGCGCGTCACGCGCAATGCGGACATTGACGGCATTGAAGTGTATGATGAAGATTTGGACTATCGCGGTGTGATGGAACAACTCATCAAGCAGCGCACCCGCTTGAGTCCGGTTCGCGTAGAACTGAGCCGTGATATTGACAAAAAGACCTGCAAAGAAATTGCCAAGCATCTCGGTATCAGCATGAAGCATGTGATTCGGCTGGATACACCGTTGGATTTGTCCTTTGTGTTCCAGCTGCAGCATTATCTGCGCGATCGCTCGCAGCTGTTTTATGAAAAGCGAAGCCCGTGTGATTCTCCGGCACTCAATATGAAGGAGAGCATCTTGGATCAGGTAGCCAAGAAAGATGTACTGCTTTCGTATCCATATGAGAGCATGAAGCCATTTTTGCGTATGCTGCATGAAGCGGCAGAGGATCCTTCTGTGGTCAGCATTCGCATGACGCTGTACCGTGTAGCAGATCAGAGTAAAATCATTGATGCACTGGTTGAA
>NZ_JBNMHC010000088.1:0-7434 GCF_050872565.1 Butyricicoccus sp.
CATTGATTTAAATGTGACGGATATGATGGATCATCTGTACACCTCGACACGCGCTGTGATGTCAGACACAGAAAAGCATCAGTTCTATCAGAAATATGTGAAGTCTCTGTCCCTTGTCATCGGCGATGACGGCACAGTATCTATTCAAATCAAAGGAAAATAACGATGATTTATACCAAGCTGACCAAACGCGCCCTTCAGCTCGCCTATCAGGCACATCATGGACAGACAGACAAAAGTGGTCTCCCCTATATCCATCATCCCCTGCATCTTGCCGAGCAAATGCCGGATGAAATCAGTACAATTGTCGCTCTGCTGCACGATGTACTAGAAGACACATCTATGACTGCGGAAGATTTGCTGCACGCAGGTATTCCCGCGGCTGCTGTTGAGACCATTCGTCATCTGACGCACCGTCCGGAGATTCCGTATCTGGATTATATCCGCGCTTTGCGCAGCGATCCCATTGCCGTGCGCGTGAAATTAGCAGATCTCGCTCACAACAGTGATCTCTCCCGATTGGAAACCATCACACCCAAAGATCTGCAGCGCAGAGAGACCTATCAAACCGCCATACAAATTCTCAAAACAACAGAAGTTGTTGCCGCATTAATCTGGCAGGACAATCGGTTTCTGATTTGCCAGCGTCCGGCCAATAAAGCGCGCGGATTGCTGTGGGAGTTTGTCGGCGGAAAAGTAGAAGCTGGCGAAACCAAGCCGCAGGCATTACTTCGAGAATGTCAGGAAGAACTTGCCATTACGCTCTCTGTCGGCGATGTTTTCATGGATGTCACACACTGTTATCCGGATTTGACGGTGCATTTGACCCTGTTCCACGCGGCAATAGCCTCAGGCACACCACAGCTGCTCGAACACTATGATATGCGCTGGATTACTCCGGCAGAAATCGACCAATTTGAGTTTTGCCCTGCAGATGTTGAAATTTTGCAGCAAATCAAAGCCTATGCGCAAAAATAACAAATGATATAAAAATAGGGTCTGGCACATGCCAGACCCTATTATCTTTCTTATCTCAAGAAATTAGCCCTTGATGTTCTCGCAAATAATTGCACCCATCTCGGAAGTAGAGAGAACCTTCTCGCCTTCCTTTGCGATGTCAGCGGTACGATGACCATCATTCAGTGCCTTCTCAACTGCTGCTTCGATGCAATCAGCCTCTTCGCCCAGACCGAACGAATAACGCAGCATCATCGCGCAGGACAGAATCGTTGCAATCGGGTTTGCAATGCCCTTGCCTGCAATATCCGGTGCAGAACCGTGAATCGGCTCGTACATACCCAGCTTGGTCTTGCCGATAGAAGCAGACGGCAGCATACCAATCGAACCGGTAATCATACTTGCCTCATCGGACAGAATATCACCGAACAGGTTGCCGGTCGTGATAACATCAAACTGACCCGGATTGCGAACCAGCTGCATGGCTGCATTGTCTACATACATATCCTGATACTCAACTTCCGGATACTCTTCACGCAGCTTATGCATGGTCTCGCGCCATACGCGGGAAGTCTCCAATACGTTTGCCTTGTCAACGGAAGTCAGCTTTTTGTTGCGCTTCATAGCCATATCGAAAGCACGGCGGCCGATGCGCTCTACCTCTGTAACAGAGTAGTTCATATCGTCCCAGCCAGTCTCGCCCAGCTCGCTCTCACGACGGCCGCGCTTGCCAAAGTAAACGTCACCAGTCAGCTCACGGCAAACCAGAATGTCAAAGCCATCGCCAATAATCTCCGGCTTGATCGGGCAAGCATCTGCCAGAGCAGCGTGCATCTGTGCCGGACGCAGATTGACAAACAGCTCCAGATTGGAACGCAGACCCAGCAGGGCGCGCTCCGGACGCTTGTCAGACGGAACACTATCCCACTTCGGGCCGCCAACGGCACCCAGCAGAACGGAATCCGATGCCTTACAAACATCCAGAGTCTCCTGCGGCAGCGGAATGCCAAACTTATCAATCGCATTGCCGCCTGCATAGCACTCGGTGAAGTTGAAGGTGTGGCCGAACTTCTCGCCGACAACTTCCATGGCCTTCATAGCTTCTGTAACGATTTCCGGGCCGATGCCATCGCCCTTAATGACTGCGATATTGTACTGCATTACTTGTTTTCCTCTCTTTCTTTCAAGCTCTTGAGCAGGCCGCCTGCGGAAATAATGTTCTGCAGGAACGGCGGGAATGCTGCTGCCTGAAATGTCTGACCGGTTGTAATGTCGGTGATAACACCGGTATCAAAATCAACCTCGACCTCATCGCCTGCGCTGATCGCGTTGGCAGCCTCTTCGCTCTCCATAATCGGCAGACCGATGTTAATGGAAGAACGATAGAAAATACGAGCAAAAGAAGATGCAATGACGCAGGAAATGCCGTTGTCACGAATGACCTGCGGGGCATGTTCACGAGAAGAGCCGCAGCCAAAGTTCTTGGTTGCTACCATAATGTCGCCCTTCTTTACGTTCTTAACGAACTCGGTATCAATATCCTCCATGCAGTGGGTAGCCAGTTCTACCGGATCTGCAATGTTCAGATAGCGTGCCGGAATGATAACGTCGGTATCGACGTTATCGCCATATTTAAAAACAGAACCTCTTGCTTTCATGTGTAAAATCCTCCTTAGTCCAGCTCTGCCGGATCGGTGATATAGCCGGTGACAGCAGAAGCTGCTGCGACAGCCGGATTGGCGAGATAAATCTCAGAAGAAACATGTCCCATACGACCAACGAAGTTACGGTTGGTGGTAGAGATTGCCTTCTCATCATGTGCCAGAATGCCCATATGACCGCCCAGACACGGACCGCAAGTCGGCGTGGAAACAATCGCACCTGCTTCAACAAAGATCTTTGCCAGACCTTCCTCGATGCACTGGAGATAAATTTCCTGTGTTGCCGGAATAACGATAGTGCGAACGTTGCTCTTTACCTTTCTGCCCTTCAGGATAGCTGCAGCATCGCGCATGTCCTGAATACGGCCGTTGGTGCAGGAACCAATGACAGACTGCTGGATCTCAATCTTGCCCAGCTCGTCTACTGTCTTGGTGTTTTCCGGCAGATGCGGACAAGCAACCGTCGGGCGCAGTTCAGACAGATTGATGGTGTATTCCTCATCGTACTGTGCATCCGGATCTGCTGCGAACTCGGTGACTTCACGGTTGACACGACCCTTGATGTACTCGCGCGTCTTATCATCTACCGGGAAGATGCCGTTCTTTGCACCAGCTTCGATTGCCATGTTGCAGATGGTGAAGCGGTCATCCATGGTCAGAGAAGCAACGCCGTCGCCGGTAAACTCCATCGAACGATACAGTGCACCGTCTACACCGATCTTACCGATGATGTGCAGGATAACGTCCTTGCCGGAGACATACTTCGGCAGAGAGCCGGTCAGGTTAAACTTGATGGCAGACGGAACACGGAACCATGCCTTGCCGGTTGCCATGCCTGCTGCGAGGTCGGTAGAACCAACGCCAGTGGAGAATGCACCCAGTGCACCATAGGTGCAGGTATGGGAGTCAGCGCCGATAATCAGTTCGCCAGGACCTACCAGACCCTTTTCCGGCAGCAGGGCATGTTCGATACCCATCTGTCCCACGTCAAAGAAATTGACGATCTCATGCTTGCCAGAGAAATTCCGGCAGGTCAGACACTGCTCTGCGGACTTAATATCCTTATTCGGTGCAAAGTGGTCCATAACCAGCGCGATCTTTGTCTTATCAAATACGTGCTCAAATCCAGCCTTTTCCATCTCGCGGATTGCTACCGGACCGGTAATATCATTTGCCAAAGTCAGATCCAGATTTGCCTCAATCAGCTGGCCAGCGGTTACGCTCTCCAGTCCCGCATGGCTTGCGAGGATCTTCTGTGTCATTGTCATTGCCATAGGTGGTTTGCCTCCTCTATGTATGAATCACAGCCCTGCCCGCCAGAGCAAGCAGGGCTGTTTTCTATCCAATTTTAGTTGTTCAGATACTTGTTTACGCCGTTGATGTAAGCCTTGATCGAAGCCTCTACAATATCAACGGAAACGCCGCGGCCGGTGATGACCTCCTGGCTGTTCTCGCCGATAATCATCTTGACAACAGCCTCACTCTGTGCGTCCTGACCATCGGTCAATGCACGCAGCTGGTAATCTTCCAGCTGAACCTTCAGACCGGTAATCTTGTCAATCGCTGCAAACGATGCATTGATCGGGCCATCGCTCAGTGCTGCGCGCTCAAAGCTCTCATCACCCTTAGCCATCTTGATAACCGCTGTGGTGCTGATGGTGTTGCCGCTGTTGATAACATACTGCTGAAGCGTGTAGCGAACCGGACCGGATACCGGAACAACACCAATCAGTGCTTCCAAGTCGCGATCCTTGATAACCTTCTTGCGGTCAGCCAGTACCTTGAACTTTTCAAATGCCTTATCCAGCTTTTCCGGAGTCAGCGTGTAGCCCAGATCATGCAGACGAGCTTCAAATGCGTGACGGCCGGAATGCTTGCCCAGAACAATGGCATTCTTCGGAATACCAACAGACTCCGGTGTCATGATTTCGTAGGTAGACTTGTTGTTCAGGACGCCATGCTGATGGATGCCGGACTCGTGAGCGAAGGCATTTGCGCCGATAATCGGCTTGGTCGGAGCAACCGGAACACCTGTGATGGTCTGAATCATGCGGCTGGAACGGTAAATCTGCTTGGTGTCAATGCGGGTATCGCAGTCGAAGTAATCTTTACGGGTCTTCAGTGCCATAACGATTTCTTCCAGAGATGCATTGCCTGCACGCTCGCCGATACCATTGATGGTGCATTCTACCTGACCAATGCCTGCCTGTACGCCAGCCAGAGAGTTAGCAACGCCCATACCCAAGTCATTGTGGTTATGGCAGGACAGAACAACATTTTCGATGCCATCTACATGCTCGCGCAGGTACTTAATCAGATCATAGTACTCACCCGGTGTCAGATAACCGGTGGTATCCGGAATGTTGATGGTGTTTGCACCAGCCTGAATGGCGGTGTCAACAACGCGGCACAGGAAATCCCAATCCGAACGGGTTGCGTCCTCTGCGGAGAACTCAATGTTGCTCAGGAACTTCTTGGTGTACGATACATGATGACGAACGCTCTCCAGAACCTCTTCCGGGCTCATCTTCAGCTTATACTGCATGTGAATCGGAGAGGTTGCCAGGAATACATGAATGCGCGGGTCAACAGCTTCCTTAACTGCGCCCCAAGCGGCGTCAATGTCCTTCTCTACGCAGCGTGCCAGAGAGCATACAGTAGAATTCTTAATGGTGTGCGCAATGGTTGCAATCGCAGCAGCGTCTCCCGGAGATGCAATGGCAAAACCTGCCTCCATAATATCAACGCCCAGAGTTTCCAGCTGACGGGCAACCTCAATCTTTTCGCTGAGGTTCATGCTACAGCCTGGAGACTGCTCGCCATCTCTCAGGGTCGTATCAAAAATCCGAATCTGTCTTGACATAACGTATATCCTCCATACAAATGTAAAAAATTACTGGTTCAGACGGTGTGCGCGATGGGCATAAAAAAAGCTCTCATCTCGCCAAAATAACTTTGGAAACAGAGACGAAAGCAAACTTCCGCGGTACCACTCTACTTGTCGCCATACTTCTATATTGTACCGTAAGACGACCGCTCAACGCATCCAGCAATGCGCTTCCCCTGTAACGGTGGGAGATCCGTTCCAACCTAATCAAACATATATCTATATCTGTTTCAGCGGACTGTTCCAAGGCGAGTTTCACTGCTGAACGACACTGCCTCGCACCAAACGGCAGCTCTCTGAAGACGGCTTACAGTTACTAAACCTTTTCATCACATTTCAGTATTTAATGATTATGATTAACATTATATTCACTTCTTCCGCGTCTGTCAAGCGTTCACCGCAATTTTTTGCAAAAGAATCCAAAAAGAAACATTGTATTTTTCGCGCAAAACCTCTTGACATCGCACTTTCGTCCGATGTATAATAAATGCAGAATTTGATACCAGCACAGCGATGACGGAGAAAAGTAGTTCCGGATCGGTTTAACAGGGATAGCGTGCCATAGACTGAGAGTGCGCTTTGAACAAGTCGGATTGAAGTTCCCTCCTGAGCTTTCGCGCTGAACACAAGTAGGTGCGAACGGTCGCCCCCGTTAGAAGGCTAGAATATCGGGCTTCCCGGCCTCGTATTTGAAAAAAGTGCGGCATTTTTATGCCGAATTTGGGTGGTACCACGGAATTGTCTTTCGTCCCTGTTCGCGGGCTGAAAGGCTTTTTTTATGCTCACTTTTCGTGCGGTATCAGCCGGGAAATATATTTTCCAAGGAGAAAAAATATCATGATCGTTGTATTGAAAAAAGGATGCCCGAAGGAAGAAGTAGAACGCCTTACCAATTGGATCGAGCATTTTCATGTATCTGTAAACCCAATCGTCGGCGAAGAGACCACCATTCTGGGTCTTGTCGGTGATACTTCTGCTGTAGAGAAGGACACCCTGATGCTCAACCACTGGGTTGACCGCGTCATGAAGGTACAGGAGCCGTTCAAGCTGGCAAACCGTCAGATGCATCCGGACGACACCATTGTAAAGATTGGCGACCACGTAGAGGTCGGCGGCAAGAAGATCGTTGTCATGGCTGGCCCGTGCTCGGTTGAGAGCGAGCCGCAGATCTGCGAAATCGCAGAAGAAGTACAGCGTCAGGGTGCTGCTGTTCTGCGCGGCGGCGCTTGGAAGCCGCGTTCTTCCCCGTACTCCTTCCAGGGTATGAAGGCGCAGGGTCTGGATCTGCTTTGCATCGCAAAGGAAAAGACCGGTATGCCAATCGTTACCGAGATTACCAATCCGGCACACATCGAGCTGTTTGAAGGCCGTGTAGACTGCTATCAGGTTGGTGCCCGCAACATGCAGAACTTCGAGCTGCTCAAGGAGCTGGGCAAGACCAACACACCGGTACTGCTCAAGCGCGGCTTCGCAAACACACTGGAAGAATTCCTGATGTCCGCAGAGTACATCATGGCTGGCGGCAACGATCAGGTCATCCTGTGCGAGCGCGGCATCCGTACCTACGAGACCTATACTAGAAACACGCTCGACATCAGTGCCGTTCCGGCTCTGAAGCGTCTGAGCCATCTGCCGGTCGTTGTTGACCCGTCCCACGCTGCTGGTATCTACTGGATGGTAGAACCGCTGGCAATGTCCGCTGTTGCAGCTGGTGCTGACGGCCTGATTATTGAAGTACACAACGATCCGGCACACGCTCTGTCTGACGGCGCACAGTCTCTGACCTACAAGCACTTCGCACGTACCATGGATAAGATGCGTGCTGTCGCTGCTGCTGTCGGCCGCGAAGTCTAAGCAGGAGGACATACATATTATGTATCATCTTTCCCTTCACGGCTCCAATACCGATTCCGACATTTATATCGGTTC
>NZ_JBNMHC010000089.1:0-7412 GCF_050872565.1 Butyricicoccus sp.
ACGCTCAAAGCCAATCAGGCGGCGTATCAGGCTGAACAGAAAGCCTTGCAGCAGTATGCGGATATGAATGATTCGGTCAACATGCTTGGCATTATGGTCGTTGCTTATGATTTTACCGGAACAGTACCGGAAATCAGCGGCGTGCCGTCTTCGGAAGATCTGGCGGCAATGGCACAGAACTCGGCACAGATGCTGGAAGCACTCAAAGATCCGGCAACATATATCGGCAGCATGAGCGATGAAGCTTATACAAAAGCGATGCAGGCTGTGCAGGGCATGATGCAGAAAGTCGCACCAAATCAGGACATGTCTCAGCTGCTGAGCTTGTCGAAATCTGACTTTGCCAAGCTCGTGCAGACCACGGCATATGCTTCTCAGCGCGTGCAGGAAATCACTGCGGCACTGAACGACGTCAATACCCAGCTGGCAGCAGCAGAGGCAATGAAGCCGCAGCTGCAGCAGGCATTGGATCAGGCGAATGCTGCCTATGAAAAAGTAGAAGCGGGCAAGATGAATGCTACGCTGAATATGGCAGAGGGAGCTTCGGAGATTTCTGTCGGCAAGGCGTCCTTGGAGAGCGCACAGAAGCAGCTGGATTCTGCGGTAGAAGAGTTTGAAAAATCCCGCGATCAGGCGTATGAATCGGCGGACATCAGCGGCATTATCACCGCAGATATGATTAGCAAGATTCTCATCGCAGAAAACTTTGAGATGCCGGCGGGCTATATCTCGGACAGCAGCGACAACTCGTATGTCCTCAAAGTCGGAGAAAAATATGATTCCATTGAGGCATTATCTGACATGGTTCTGTTCCATATGGATACCGGAGACATTGGAGACATTCGTCTGTCAGATGTAGCGGAAGTCAAATATGCGGATCAGAATGCCGATACGTCTTATGCCAAGGTAAACGGCAATGATGCTGTCGTGCTCAGCTTTTCCAAGCAGTCCACGGCATCGACATCTGCGGTTTCTGAGGCGATCAATGATAAAATCAACGAACTGCAAGACAGCAACAGCAAGCTGCACATCACCCCGCTGATGGATCAGGGCGATTATATTCAGCTGATTGTCAGCAGCGTGTTGTCCAATCTGGTATACGGCGGTTTGCTCGCTGTACTCGTATTGCTGCTGTTCCTGCGCGATATTCGTCCGACGATTATTATCGCCTTCAGCATTCCGCTCAGTGTGCTGTTTGCAATTGTGCTCATGTACTTCAGCAACATGACGCTGAATATTATCTCGCTGTCCGGTTTGGCACTCGGTGTCGGTATGCTGGTAGATAACTCAATTGTCGTCATTGAGAATATTTATCGCCTGCGCAATCTGGGTGTTCCGGCGGCAAAGGCGGCTGTGCAGGGCGCAAAGCAGATGAGCGGAGCAATTTTCGCTTCGACCCTGACAACGGTGTGTGTATTCCTGCCGATTGTCTTCACACAGGGCATCACCAAACAGCTGTTTGCGGATATGGGCTTGACGATTGCCTATTCGCTGTCCGCGTCATTTATCGTGGCATTGACGGTTGTTCCGGCGATGAGCGCGAACATGATGAAAAAAGAGAAGGTTGTCACGCACAAGCGATTTGACGGCTTCCTGCGCGGCTATGAAAAGGTGCTGCGCTGGTGCCTGTCGCATCGCGCGGTAACGCTGCTCGCTGTGACAGCCCTGCTTGTTGTCTCTGTTGCGGCAACGGCGGCAAAGGGTATGATTTTTATGCCGTCCATGTCCTCGGAGCAGATGAGCGCGACGATGACCATGCCGTCCGGCTCAGATGATACGGAAATGCAGGCGATGGCAGATAAAGCGATGAAGATCATGCGCAAGGTAGACGGCGTAAAAACCGTCGGTGCGATGTCCGGCGGCTCTGGTATGGCGTCTATGACAGGCTCGAACAGCAATAGTGTTTCGTTCTATCTGATTCTCGATGAGGGCGCAGACAACGAGGCGATTGCGAATGAAATCACCAAAAAGACCAAAAACTTGGACTGTGATATGAGCGTTTCCGCTTCCAATATGGATATGGGATCCTATATGGGAACCGGCGTGCAGGTAGATATTTACGGCGATGACCTAGATGAGCTGCAAAAGGTCTCTGCGGATATTGCCAAGAAGATGAAAAAAGTAGATGGTCTCAAGGACATTTCCGACGGCAACGATGACCCAGATCAGGAAAAGATTATCACGGTCAATAAAGATGCGGCGATGGAACAGGGCTTGACGGTGGCACAGGTGTATCAAGCTCTGGCGGATAAGCTCAATACAGAAGTTGATTCCACAACGCTGACAGTCGGCACAGAGGATTTGCCGGTTGTTGTCAAAAAGCCGTCCAGCATCACAACGGATGATTTGATGAAACAGACCATTACCTCGACCGATCAGCAGACCGGAGAGACGAAGGAAGTCAAGCTGGACACGATTGCCTCTGAGACGGACGGACAGGCACCGTCTGCCATTCAGCGAGACAATAATGAGCGCACGATGTCGGTCACGGCATCAGTCGATGATGACCACAACGTCACACTGGTCAGCCAAGAGGTGCAGAAGATTCTGGATTCTTACAACATGCCGGATGGTATGCACGCAGAGATTTCCGGCGAGATGGAAAATATCACGGATTCTATGAAAGATCTGGGACTTATGCTGCTGCTTGCGGTTGTCTTTATCTATTTGATTATGGTGGCACAGTTCCAGAGCTTGCTGGGACCATTTATCGTTATGTTTACGCTGCCGCTGGCATTTACAGGCGGTCTGCTCGGTCTGCTCATTGCGCGACAGGAGTTGTCGATTATCGCCATGCTGGGCTTTGTTCTGCTGGCGGGTGTCGTAGTCAACAACGGTATTGTGTTCGTCAGCTGTGTTAATGAACTGCGATTGGATGGTATGCCCAAGCGGGAAGCACTGGTTGCCGCGGGCAAAATGCGTATGCGTCCGATTTTGATGACAGCGCTCACGACGATGCTGTCTATGTCCACGATGGCGATGGGCATTGGCAGCGGTGCGGAAATGGGTCAGGCGATGGCGATTGTTGTCATTGGCGGTTTGAGCTACGCCACGATTTTGACCTTGGTCATTGTGCCAATCATGTACGATTTGTTCAATCGGAAAAAGACATTAAAACGAGTAGATGTGGGGGAAAATGATGCAGAATAAGACCTATTCGCCAAAGGAGATCGCGGCATTTCGCGGTCTCCTGCAATTGGCGGCGGGAGGAAAACACTTTTCTAACATCAAGGTGCAGGATATTGCGACTGCTGCCGGTATCGGAAAGGGGACACTATACGAGTATTTTTCTTCTAAAGAAGATATTTTGAGCTGTACCATGCTGTATACCTTACAGCAGTTTGCGGATTGGATGGAACAGCAGATGACACAGGAACAGTCTGTGTATGATATGCTCGACAAACTGATCGATGCTTTGGAGCAGGAAATTTTTCTGCCGTTTTCCGCGCTGCCGATGTTTGGCTCGTTCTTGTCGTATGAACAGCGGATAGAGCTGGGAATGCGCAATCGGGGAAAAGCACAGGAAATCTTTGACCAGCTGCGTGAATACGAACGACAAATTTTTGCAAGAGGACGACAACATGGAGAGATTGATCCATCTCTGAGCGATGGATTTTGCGAGTATACCATTTTGTCCGCACTCGGCGGATTTGCAAGCCGATTTGGAAAAAAGACAGGCTGTTCTTCTGCTAATCCATCAAATGTTTGTAAAAATATGGTGCATCAGCTCATTTTTCGGGCGTTGTGTCCATAAATAAACAATAGAATTTATATCAAATCTGTGGTATAATAATTAAAATATTGCTAAGATTGCCGCAGTGTGTCGGTATAGAGAGGGAGATATACATGAGAACGGAAAAGATTGCATTGCTGACGGATTCCTGTGCGGATATTCCGGTAGAGGTTGCAAAAAAACATCATATTTATGTCGTTCCATTTACGATTACATTTGACGAAGGCTCGTATCAGGACGGCGTGGATATTTTTCCGGACGATGTGTATCGTCGACAGCCGAATGAGACCATCAAAACATCTCTGCCATCCGGCGCGGTGATTGAGGACACGCTGCGCAAGATCAAAGAAGACGGATATACCAAAGTCATTGCGATTATGCTGTCCAGCGGCTTGAGCGGCGGCTATCAGATTGTACGGATGCTCGGCGAAGAAGACGAAGATTTGGAAGTGGCGGCATTCGATTCGATGAGTGCCAGCTTAGGCGAAGGCGTTATGGTGCTGACGGTTGCTCGTTGGATTGAAGAGGGCAGATCGTGGGAGGACATGCTTGCACTGATGCCGCGCATGATGAAAAATGTGTATCCATATTTTTCTGTCGATACCTTGGAGTATCTCAAGCGCGGCGGCCGCATTGGAAAAATCACGGCAATGGCAGGAACAGCACTTGGCATCAAACCGATTCTTGCGTTTGAACCGACATCGGGCGAGCTGACAAGCATTCACAAGGTACGCGGCAGACAGGCGGCAATGAAAAAACTGGTACAGGTTGCTGTGTCGAACTTACAGCCGAATAAACGATATAACATCATGTGGGCACACGGCGGTACGCCGGAAGAGGGCGCGCAGATTGCTGAAATGCTGCGCAAGGCAGCACCGGATTTCCAAGAGGAGTTTTCCGGCGAAGTAGATTGTACGCTTGCTGCCTATGTCGGACCACGGCTGATTGGCGCCGCAGTACAGGTACTGGATGACGATATGTAAAACAAACCAAAACCGACGAAGGGAAACTTTCGTCGGTTTTTTGCGTTTATATAAGATTTGCAAACCACCGCAATTCAGGGTATGATAGAAGCAGTGATTCCAACAGAAAGGGAGAACGCGATGAAGTTTTTACATCTCGGAGATCTGCATCTCGGCAAGCGGGTGTACGGCTATTCTATGCTGGATGACCAGCGGTTTGCCTTGGAACAGGTCGTTCGCATGGCGATAGAAAATCAGGTAGATGCTGTTGTCTTAGCGGGAGATATTTATGATAAGACGGTTCCGTCCGGTGAGGCGGTTTCACTGTTTGATTGGCTTTTTACACAGCTGTGCGAGCAAAATATAACAGTTTTAGCAGTGAGCGGCAATCATGATTCCGGTGAGCGATTGGATTTTGGCAGAACCTTGTTGTCTCAGCAGGGAATGCATCTGGTGGGAACCTTAGAGGAAACCGTACCATCTGTCACTTTGACAGATAAGCAGGCGTGTCGCGTACAGTTTCATCTGCTGCCATGGCTGCGGCCGATGGAATGGCGCGAAAAATGGAAGTTAAAAGAGAGTACACAGCAATGTGTCCTGCAAGAAGCCCTAAAACGGGCGGCATGGGAACAAGATGCCCGGCATGTGTTGATTGCGCATACATTTGTGACGGTTGGCGGTGTTCTGCCGGAGCAATCGGACTCGGAAATTCTTCCCGTCGGCGGCATTGATGCTGTAGATGCCGCTTTATTTGATGCGTATGACTATGTGGCGCTGGGACACATTCACCGCCCGCAGCGATTGGGACGCGACAGTGTGCGGTATTGCGGCTCGCTGCTCAAATATTCATTTTCTGAGGCAAGATACCCGAAATCTGTACCGCTTGTGACAATCGGTCAAACTGGAGAAGCAGAGATTACCTTGCTGCCGCTGATGCCTAAACGAGATTTGCGCGAGCTGCGCGGAAAACTACAGGATGTTCTATCGGATTTGGTACAGCAGGCGGGAAATCCAAACGATTATTTGCGTGTCATCTTGACCGATGATGAGGAATTGTACGATCCACAGGCAGCACTGCGCGCTGTGTATCCCAATCTGATGCGGTTGGATTTTGACAATATCCGCACGCAGACAGCAAATGCAGAAGGCTTGCAGCGTGAAGAGGATGCACGGCAACTGACACCTGTTCAGCTGTTTGAACAGTTCTTTTTGGAACAAAATGGAAAGCCGATGACGGCATGGCAAAAGCAGCAGATCCTGCGGATTGGCAGGGAAATGGAGGCGAGCGATGAAGCCGATTCATTTGACAATTAGCGCGTTTGGACCGTATTCCAACACGGTGACGCTGGATATGCAGGCCTTTGACGGACAGGGATTGTTTCTGATTACAGGAGATACCGGTGCCGGAAAGACGAGCATTTTTGATGCCATCTGTTTTGCTTTGTTTGGAGAGGTCAGCGGCTCTCAGCGCGGTGCCGATCAGCTGCGCTCAGATTTCGCCGCGCCGACAGCGGATACGTATGTCAAATTTACGTTCTCTCATGGTGGAAAGAGGTATCAGATCCATCGAACACCAAAATATGAACGACCGAAAAAGCGGGGAACGGGTACCGTTACCCAGCAGCCCAATGCAGTCATGACAAATCATGACGGTTCGACGATTGCGGGAGCGACGGCAGTGACTGACGCGGTGCAGCAGTTGCTCGGTGTAGATTGCCGTTCGTTTAAACAGATCTCCATGATTGCGCAAGGCGAGTTTATGAAGCTGCTCACGGCGGATAGTCAGTCCAGAGCAAAAATTATCCGCAATGTCTTTCACACCGAAGAACTGGTGCGTCTGCAAAAGTGTATCAAGACGGAATATCTTGCTCAGAATCGAAGCTGTGAGGACATGCATCGCGCTCTTTTGCAGTACGCAGAGGGCTTTCAATTAGAACAGAACACAGAAACACAGGAACTCACCGAACTTTTACCGCTGGTTCAAGAGCAAAATAGACGCGATGCACAGACAATAAAACAATTAGACAAACAATTACGTCAGCTGCGCGCGGCGCGTACTGCGGCGACAGAAGCGGTGATTCAAGCGGAAACACAGCTGCAAGCGCGCAATAAATGGCTGGCTGTTAAGCAGCAGTTGACACAGCTGGAAGCACAGCTGCCGGATATGCAAGCACAAACCGAACGACTGGAACAGGCGCGCCGCGCAAGAGATTTGGTACAGCCGCAGTGGCAGGCATATCAATCGGAACAGACGCGATGGGAACAGTTGGCCAACCGCGTACAGGCGCAAAAACAGTATGTAGAGCAGCTGAAAAAACAGAATGCATCGCTGGAAGGGCAAAAACAGCGGGCAGAAGCACAGCTTCCACAGCTAAATCTCTTGCAGCAGGAAATGACCCGCTTGAGTGATGCCAAAAAACAGGCAGAAATCTGGCGGGACAAACAGGCACAGGCGAAAAAGGCGAGAGATTCTGCTGATTCTCTGCAAACACAGTATCAACAAACCACGAATGCTTTACAAACAGAACGACAGCGCATCGAGGGCCTGCGAAAGCAGATCGAGAGTCTGCATGACTTACAGATGCAGCGGGAAGCCTTGCGCAGTGCGTGGAAAGAGGCAACGGAGCAGGTAAAACAGCTGAACAGCAAACGGGACCTGTTTGCAGAACTGTCGAACTGCCAAGTCCAATTAGACAAACAGCAGAGTACTTATGAGA
>NZ_JBNMHC010000090.1:0-7215 GCF_050872565.1 Butyricicoccus sp.
GTTCTTAAACTCAATCGAGCACATAGAATGCGTAATATGCTCCATCGCATCCTGAATCGGATGGGCAAAGTCGTACAGCGGATAAATGCACCACTTGTTGCCAATGCGGTGATGGGTAGCATAGACAATGCGGTAAATCGCTGGATCGCGCATGTTCATGTTCGGCGATGCCATGTCAATCTTCGCGCGCAGTGTCTTTGCGCCCTGTTCATACTTGCCTGCACGCATTTCCTCGAACAGACGCAGATTTTCCTCTACCGAACGATCCCGATACGGACTGTTCTTGCCCGGCTCTGTCAAGGTGCCGCGGTATTCGCGCATTTCATCCTGAGACAGGTCACAGACATATGCCTTGCCCTGCTTAATCAGGTATTCCGCGCACTCATAGCACTTGTCAAAGTAATCCGAGCCGTAGAAGATGCCGCCGGACGGCTGCGAGCCGGTCAGCCACTCGACATCCTGCAAAATAGCCTGTACATACTCATCGTCTTCGCGCACCGGATTGGTGTCGTCAAAGCGCAGATTAAACAGACCGTTATACTTCTGTGCAACAGACCAGTTGATGTAAATCGCCTTTGCCGAGCCAATGTGCAGATAGCCGTTCGGCTCCGGCGGAAAACGAGTGTGAATTCGTTCGGTCAGACCGTTTGCAATGTCTTCATCAATGATCTCATGCAGAAAATTCGATGCAAATTCCATTGTTGTTCCCCTTTTTTTTAGAATAGAGTAAGACAGCAGATTTCATGCCCAGATGACATGAGGCTCCGTTGTCTTACGTTCAAAATTCTTGTTCTTTTTTACAGTGCTTCGCAGGCAGCAGCCAGACGAGCCTGAATCTTGTCAACCGGCATCAGCTGCATGACAGAATACAGATCCGGCGCATTGGTTCTGCCGCAGATTGCCACACGCAGTACCATCGAAATATCGCCTACCGGTCCCTTATACTGTTCCGGATTCTTCTTGTACAGCTTGGTCTCCGGTGCAAAGCCATGGCGCTCAGCCAGTGCCTTTACCTTATCAAACCATACGGTCATCTCATCCTGTGCATCATAAATATCCTGATACTCAGTCAGAATTGCCTTGGCATCTGCCTTGGCACGCTCCGGCATACCGGAATAGTCCGGCTGGAACAGTTCATCAAACATAAAGTCCATATATGCCTTGGTCTCGCTCCACAGAGCCAGATCCTTGCGCGGCTTCTTGCCGCCTCTGCCAATTGCCAAGAACTTCTTGGTCATTTCCGGATCACGGACAAACAGTGCATGGAACTCCGGATCATTATCTGCGCTCCACTTGGCAACAGAATCATAGACATCCTCTGCGCTCATGCGGGAAATGACATTCTTGCTGACATCATGCAGCTTATCCATGTCAAACAGCGAACCGGAAACGCTCATCTTCTTTGTGCTGAACGGGAAATCATCCAGCGGTGCTGTCTGATTGGCACGGCGCCACTCCTCGAAATTGGAGTTGAGCAGAGTCATCAGATATTCCATGACGGACGGCACCGGAATACCCTGCTGATAATAATAGGACAGTGCCAGCTCCGGGTCCTTTCTCTTGGACAGCTTGCGCTTCGAACCGCCATCCATCTTCATCAGCTGTGCCGTGTGCACATACTTCGGACGCTTCCAGCCCAGCACATCAAACAGCTGCAAATGTACCGGCAGCGTAGCCAGCCACTCTTCGCCGCGAACGACATGCGTCGTGTGCATCAGATGATCGTCCACAACATGGGCGAAATGATAGGTCGGAATACCATCCGACTTGAGCAGCACAATATCCTGATCGTTTTCCGTCAGTTCCAGCTTGCCCTTGACCAAATCGGTATGACGAACCTTATTTTCAATGCTGCCCGGAGAACGGAAGCGAACAACATAGCTTTCGCCAGCTGCAATGCGGCGCTCGATCTCTTCCAGCGGGCAATCACGGTACTTCGCGTATTTGCCGTAGTAACCGAAGTTCTCCTTATTTGCCTCCTGCTGTGCGTGCATCTCTGCCAGCTCTTCCTCGGTGCAGAAGCACGGATACGCATAACCGCGCTGTACCAGTTCCTTGGCAAATACATGATAAATTGCTGCGCGCTGGCTCTGGCGGTACGGACCGTAGTTGCCCTTGTCGCCGTTTTCTGTGACGCCTTCGTCAAACGGCAGACCAAAATTCTTAAAGGTCTCCAGAATCAGCTCTACGCCGCCCTCTACTTCGCGCTTTTTATCCGTGTCCTCAATGCGGAGAAAGAACACGCCGCCGGACTGATGTGCCAGACGCTCATCTACCAGTGCACCGTACAGGTTGCCCAAATGCATAAAGCCAGTCGGGCTTGGGCCCATACGAGTGACCTTTGCGCCCTCCGGCAGATCTCTTTCCGGATAGCGGGCCTCGACCTCCTCCGGTGTCTCGGTGACTTCCGGAAACAGCAGCTCTGCTAAACGATTATAATCCATTCTATTACCTCGCCAATCCTGTGACTCCACGGGTCACAGACTCAATTTTTTCCGCACCCTGTGATGAAAAACGGGTGTTTATAAGCAAGTATAAGCATACCATAGTTTTCCCGTTTTCGCAATGTCAAGCCGCAAAAAACCGAATATGGAGAGAAAATTGGCTAAAAGCCGCCTATTGTTCACAAATACTAACTAGTTGCGTATCGGATTTTTGATTTGTTCCCGTGAATTTTTGATACATTTTGTTGTGTTTCCACAAAAATTATGCTATAATAGATACAGTTTACAGTAGCAAATAAAGGTGGTGTTTTACATGAAGATCCAAGAATCCGGTGAAAACTATCTGGAGACGATCCTTCTGCTCGAAATGCGCAACGGTACCGTCCGCGCTGTTGATATTGCAAATGAGCTGGGCTATTCCAAGCCGAGCGTTACCCGTGCGATGGGTGTCCTGAAAAAGGCAGGTCTCGTCGATCAGGAATTGTACGGAACCATTCAGCTGACCGAAGCAGGCCGCAAGCGTGCCAATGAAATTTACGACCGTCACGTGCTCATCAAGGAGTTTCTGATGACTGTTCTGTCTCTGGACGCACGAACTGCTGAGACCGACGCGTGCCGCATCGAGCACATCGTCAGCCAGACAACGATTGATCGCATTCGCGCACTGCTTCAAGAAAAGCGTTAATTTTCTCTTGACGGCAGCAAAAAAATATTGTATACTAATCAGGCAGTTTTAAACTGTCTGATTGATTTGGAGAGGTATCGAAGTGGTCATAACGGGGCTGACTCGAAATCAGTTTGCGAGCAATCGCACGCGGGTTCGAATCCCGCCCTCTCCGCCATAACAAAACCCGCAGGTATGAAAACCTGCGGGTTTCTTTTTATCTTTTTCCGATTTCGTTGTATTTCCCACCGAAATATTTGGCAAGCTGTAGTATACTAACTGCATCAGCTAGGAGGAATACGCATGAAACAATTGATGAAAAACATTGCCAAATCTGAAGTTCTGACCCTCAAGGAACAGGTTTCCTATCAGGAAGGACAGGTCGTCAGCAAAACGCTGGCGCAAAATGATGCCCTCAGCATCACCCTGTTTGCCTTTGACAAGGATGAAGAAATCAGCACGCATGAGTCCGGCGGCGATGCCTTTGTGACCTGTCTCGACGGTGTCGGAAAAATCACCATTGACGGTATGGATTACGAGCTGCACGAAGGAGAATCTATCGTGATGCCCGCCAAGCATCCACACGCGGTATATGGAAAAGAGCAGTTTAAAATGCTGCTCGTCGTCGTATTTTAATCGTTAAGCAGACAAACAGCGCAGCAGGAGAACCGTTTCTCCCACTGCGCTGTTTTTTGGTTTTTATTGATTCTGAATCGCGCCAATCATAGCCGGAATGAACTGTTTTTTGCGGGAAACCACATCTTTGAGCAGCAGCGGCTCTCCCTTTTTCACCGTGCAATGAAATGCTGTGCCAAGCAAGGCATCGGCATCTTTACCGGCAAACAAAACCTCACTGGACTGATCGAGAATATTGGTGACAAGATAGAAAATCATATCTACATTTTCTTTTGCCAGCACCTTTTCCATTTCTCCATTGAGCATTTCCTTTGCCATCTCGCGGTTTTTCGCGCTGACATAACTGCCCTGACCGACACCAAAGCGAATCCCACCGCTGGCAAAGACCTTATAATCCTGCGTCAGCACCTGCTCTGCGGTGCGCTCTTGCAGGTTTTCGCCTGCCTCAAACATTTCTTGGGCAAACTGGTCAATATCAATGCCTGCAATCTCTGCGAGCTTACGCGCGGCATATTCATCCTGTGCGGTGCAAGTCGGAGAACGGAAAATCAACGTATCCGACAAAATCGCGCTGCACAAAATGCCCGCCATATTCGGTTCGATTTCAACGCCGCTCTCCCCGTACATCTGATAAATAATGGTTGCCGTGCAGCCAACCGGATGATTGCGGAAGTATACTGGACTGCTGGTCTCCAAATTGCCAATGCGATGATGGTCAATGATCTCCAAAATTTCCGCTTCCTCAAAGCCGTCTACGCACTGGGTTTTCTCATTGTGATCGACAAGAATCAACTGCTTGCGCTGTAAATTCAGCAAGTTACGGCGGGAGATAACGCCCTGATAATACCCCTGCTTGTCCATGACAGGAAAATAATTATGACGCACACGACCCATGATCTTCTTTGCTTCTTCAATCGGCGTATCCAGTTGGAAAGAAATCATCGCTTTCGCCATCGGATGCCGAATTGGGATACTCTGATTAATTAGGCACGATGCCGCATAGGTATCATACGGGGTGCTGATCACTGTGCAGTTGTGTTCCTTGGCAATCTTGATGATGGTTTTTGCGATTTTCGGCGTCATGCACACAACCAAGCACGCCGCTTCCAATTCAATCGCACACAGCTGCGCCTCATATCGATTGGCAACCAGCACAATATCTCCCGGGTCCACCATATTTTCCATTGCTTCCGGGCTGCCCGCCGCGATGACAATCTTGCCCTGATCGAGAACCATATCATGATCGCCGGTAATCAATGTACCGTGCAGGGTCTCGACGATATTGGCAATCGGCGTGCAGGCGTTGGATACCGCGTGCGGATCCAAGCTGTCCATATTGGCCATTGCCAAACGTTTCAAGGTAATCAAGCCTTCCGGCTTGTTGTCATTTGTTGTAATCGGCAGCGTGGTGATGTCCTGATCTCGCATCGTCTCCCATGCACGGCGCAGGGTCATATTGCCATCTACACCGTCAATATATCGAATATCAATATCGCTGACGGTCGCATGTACATCCAAGCACATCTCCGGCGGCTCCATATGAAATTTCTGCAAAACAAACGCTGTTTCCTGATTGATCTCTCCCGCTCTTCTCGGCTCATAGGACCGTTCTGAAGTCAAATTCTTCAGATTCGCATAGGCGATGGCAGAGCAAATGGAATCTGTGTCCGGATTTTTATGTCCGATCACGCAGATATTCCTCTGCATCGCATTCTTCATCTTCATTTGTTTTCCTCCCGTATGTATATTCCCAACCTCTATAGTTATATCGTAAAACACCATATGACAAATGTCAACCGCTGCTTCCCGTTGTCCTTGTTATTTTTTCATACTTTCCTGTCAAAGTCTGTGCCAAAAGAAACTCCTTCTTGACAATCTGTCGTTTCTTGATAAACTGAAAACAACAAACAGAAAAGAGAGATGCTTTATGAAAAATCAATCGTCCAACCATTCATCCTCTAACCGGCAGCTGCCGCCCTCTCAGCGCAGAGAAATTGCGCGGCGCAAACGCAAACGCCGCAGACAACTCCGGCGTGTCGGTCTGCTCGTCGTACTCGCAGTCATATTGATCCTGTTTATCTCGCACGGCGTAAGCTGTGCCAGACAGGCATCGACCCAGCAGGCGCAGAACAAAACCGTCCAAACGACCTCCTCTGACAACAGCAACAAGAAAAAGACGGTAAAATCCGGCACGCTGTCGTTAATCGCTGTCGGCGACAATTTGATGCACAACACTCTGCTCAATGATGCCTCAACGAGTGACGGCTATGATTTCACGCCATTCTATTCCAAAATCAAGCCATATGTCCAAGCGGCAGACATCGCAGTGATTAATCAGGAATCCCCTCTCGGCAAGGGCAAAGCAGAGGGCTATCCAAGCTTCAATACACCGCAGGCGTGCGGCGATGCTCTCGTTGACGCCGGTTTTGATGTTATCTCTCAGGCGAACAACCACACCATGGACTCTACGTCCAGTGCGGTCTATGACACCATGGATTACTGGGATTCGCAGGCAGATAAGGGCGTGATTCGTATCGGTGTCAGCCGTGATGCAGACGACCGCGCCACAGTCCGTTATCTCAAGCGAAATGGCATCAAAGTGGGATTTCTCGCGTATACATACGGGTTAAACGGTGCCAAGCTGCCGGAAAGCAATCCGGATCTTGTCTCTCTCATCGACAAAGACAAAATGAAGGAAGAGATCGCTGCCGTCAAAAAGCAATGTGATGCGGTTGTCGTTGTCATGCACTGGGGCGAAGAATATCACGCAACACAAAACGAAGAACAGGAAGATCTCGCCGAATTTCTGACAGAAAACGGTGCAACCTTGATTATCGGCGCGCATCCGCACGTATGTGAACCGGCAGGCTGGGTCAAGTCGGAAAACGGTAACCGTGCATTCTGCGTCTATTCGCTCGGCAACTTCATTTCCGGTCAAAATAAAGCGGAAACCATTGTAGAAGGTATGCTGCAAGTCACATTAACGCGCGATGAATCCGGCACAGTGACGGTAAAAAATCCAGGCGTGATGCCGCTGGTGTGCACTTCCATCGGCAACCGCACGTTCCGCGTCATTCCGCTCGACGACTATACCGAAGAGATGGCATCTAGGCACACGCTTGCGAGCCGCTGTGATGTCTCTCCAGATAATCTCCGCACCATTGCGCAAAATGCCTACGGCAAATATCTCATCGCAAAGACCATCCCGAAAACATATGATACAACATCTGCTAAAAAGTCTGAAGAAAAGGCAGATTCCTAGCATTTTAATAGGATTTATTTTTATCCATATCATCTTGCAAAGCTCGTGAAAAACCGGTATAATGGTTTTCTAGTGTAGAAATACCATAATTTTTGCCGAAAATGAGAGAGATTTCGGCTTTTGTATACGAGGATGATTCATATGGTTTACAACAACGTATTAGAAGCAATGGGACATACGCCAGTGATTCGGCTTTCCCGCATGACAGA